>CANHSD010000295.1 GCA_947463105.1 Chitinophagaceae bacterium | reverse complement strand
GATGGAGGCCGCAGAAATGGGAATTCTTCAATATCCTTATTCCTGCACGCTGCTGGTAAAAAAAGCCGACTTGCTGATAGCCAACCGGCAATACAAACGCGCCCTTGTGCTCTTGGACAAGGCCGAGATTTTGGATCGCAACGATATCGACATCTATGTCTTGAGGACCGATGCTTATTTAGCGCTGGACATGCAGGATAAAGCGGTGAAATTATTGGAAGATGCCATTACACATTTTGAGGGTGATGAGCGGATTGACCTGCTTTTTGAATTGGCCGATGTATACGACGACTATGAGGCATTTGAAAAAATATTCGATTGCCTTAGCCTGATTCTTGAATATGACCCCAACAATGAAGAGGCGTTGTACAAGATCTGTTTTTGGACCGATTTTACTGGAAGAAGCGAAGAGAGCATTCAAATCCACCTTAAGATCATAGAAGATTTTCCTTACAACGATTTGGCATGGTTTAATCTCGCAGCAGCTTACCAGGGGTTGAGGCTTTTTGAGAAATCCATTGATGCTTACCAGTATGCCATTGCCATCAATGAGAAGTTTGATTTTGCCTACCGTAACATGGCCGATGCCATGATGAGGCTGCACCGTTACAAAGAGGCCATTGAAAGCCTCGAAAAAGTGATTGAGTTGGCCCGACCTGAGGACCTGATTTACCAGGCCATCGGATTTTGTTATGATAAGATCAAGAATTATGCCCAGGCAAGATTTTATTACAGGAAGGCATCTCATCTCAATCCGGATGATGCCAAGATTTACCTTAAGGTCGCCGGCACCTATATCAAAGAATCGAAGCATGCCCAGGCCATCAAATACCTTGATACCGCCTTGCACATCAAGCGGCTTGATCCTGAGTTCAACCTGACCATGGGTGAATGCCTGGTTAAAGTGGGTAAATTGCGAGAGGCAGTGCATTATTTCATAGCAGCTGTTCAGGCAAGGCCCAAAAACATCAAGTCATGGGAAGCACTTATTGCTGCACTATTTGTCAGTGGTCAATTCAAGGAGGCACAAAAGCAGGTGGAAATGGCAAGAATCAAAACGGGGAATAAACCCATGTTTGATTACTATGATAGTGCCATCCTGTTGTCTATTGGCAAGCTCAAACAAGGCCTGGATTTGCTGGAATCCTCCATTGAAGCCCAACCCCGCTTGTTAAAGAAGTTTCTTAAACTCTTTCCATCTTCCGTACAATTTCCACAGGTTGTAGAGCTCATCCTAAAAAACAAGAGGAGAAAGCGGATCTGAGCGCATGATCAGAATTGAGCGGCTTGAGTTAACCATCTCTTTCGTATTTTTGGAAAAAACTAATTTAGACCATGAATTTCAGTTTGTCGCAAATGCCTGACAGGTTTGTTAAGCCAAGAAAAGTGGGAATAACCATGGTGATGGACAAAGGGCTGACCCTCGACCAAGCCAAACAATTCATTGAAAATGCAGTTCCCCATGTAGACATCGTTAAACTTGGCTTTGGCACTGCTTATGTTACACCAAAGCTCCGTGAGAAAATTGAGCTTTATCAAGGAGCTGGAATACCAGTTTATTTTGGTGGTACACTCATGGAAGCATTTCTTATCAGGAACCAGTTCAATGATTATATTTCACTGTGCAAGGATTATGGGATTTCTTACATGGAGGTAAGTGATGGATCCATTACCATCCCTCACACAGAAAAATGTGGATACATAGAAAAGTTGAGTACCATTGGCACGGTGCTGAGTGAAGTGGGGAGCAAAGATGCTACTCACATTATACCGCCGTATAAATGGATTGAACTCATGCGTGCAGAACTTAATGCAGGGGCAACGTATGTCATTGCAGAGGCCCGTGAAGCCGGAAATGTCGGTATATACAGGGGAAGTGGAGAAGTGCGTGAAGGGCTGGTTCAAGAGATCTTGACTCAGATTCCAGGAGAGAAAATCCTTTGGGAAGCCCCTCAAAAAGCACAACAACTTTATTTTATTGAACTGCTGGGAACAAATGTTAATCTTGGAAATATCGCTCCCAATGAGATCATTGCACTTGAAGCCATGCGCATCGGGCTGAGAGGGGATACGTTTGATCTGTTTCTCAATAAATAAAGACACCATGAGGGCATTTGGACTTATTGGATATCCACTGGGCCATTCATTTTCAAAGAAATATTTTACAGATAAATTTGAAAGGGAGGGCATCACGGGGAATGCATATGAACTCTTTCCTTTAGAACAAATTGATCAGTTAAAAGACCTGCTTGCATCAAACCCAGATCTGGCGGGGTTGAATGTAACCATTCCCTACAAAGAGCAGGTAATTCCCTTCCTGGACCGCATGTCGCCTGTTGTTGAGGAAATTGGGGCCTGCAATTGCATATACATTCAGGATGGCCGCTTGATGGGACACAATACCGATGTGATAGGATTTTCAAGGTCACTCTTACCCCAATTGAAGCCACACCACAAACAAGCATTGATTTTGGGAACAGGGGGTTCTTCAAAAGCAGTAGCCTATGCCTTGAAAGAGCTTGGGATTCCATTTTTGCAAGTAAGCAGAACGCCTGCTTACGGGATGATAGCCTATGAAGAAATAGACCAATCGATGCTTGAATCCCACACCCTGTTGATCAATACAACCCCTGTTGGCATGTTCCCAGATATTACGAAGGCTCCTGACATTCCTTATGAATTTGTTGGGGCCTATCATTATCTTTTTGATTTGGTTTACAATCCTGAGCGGACCCGTTTTTTGCAGGAGGGGGCTTTGCGGGGTGCAGCGGTAGAGAATGGTTCTGAGATGCTGGTTATTCAGGCAGAGGCATCATGGGAGATTTGGAACCGCTAGCCATCATTTTTTTTGCTCAGCACATTGTTCCAGGATTTTTCTGAGCTCATCGGGGATAGACCTTACTTTTCTTTCCTTGTAGTCAAAACAGACCATGCTTGTTTTGATGGTAGCAACTTCTATTTCCTCTTCATTTTTCAGTAGTTTGATCAGGTAGAAACAGTCAAATGATGCCCT
>CANHSD010000294.1 GCA_947463105.1 Chitinophagaceae bacterium | reverse complement strand
GATCATGCCGTTTTTCTTTCAAGGGAAAACCGATGAAGTGATTCGCCTGTTTAAAAAAGGCAGTTTGCAAGAAAAAGCCCGGGTAATCGATCTTTGTACGCGATTGGATATCTCCAATGCCTCAAAATACCGACAGGAATTAAAGTGAAATATTCCCATTACATACAGCTGGCTTTTTTGACTTTGATGCTCTGGTCTTGTTCCGGCATAGGATTCAATTCCGTTGATCTGATTGGAAAGGACCGGATGGCCAATATTTTGTATGATATTGCGTTGGCAGAGGCTTTTGTTGAAACCTACCAGCTTAAGGATTCTGCCTTGAACAAAGACAGCGCACTGCAAAAAGAGATTGATCTTGTATTGAAGTACCATGCCGTTGAACCTTCACGCTTTTCAAAGAGCTATCAGTTTTACCAACAACACCCCAAAGACTTTAAAATCCTGATCGATACAGCCAATGAAAGGGCCATCCGTAACCGGGAAAACAGCTACAGCAGGCGCAAACCCAATCCATCCTGACCCATGATGTTTCTCTCCAAAGACGATCTGAAACTTTCCTATGGCGTTGATATGCTGATCGGGGAAACCTATGTCAACAGGAAGGTTCCTCAAGACAATCTCTATTGGAAGAACAGAAAAATTTATGTGCCCAGTGCGCCAGGCTATACCTTCATGCCGATTTTTTCAGACCTGCTTTACCGTTGTGGTGTTGATAGAGAAGAGCTGATTGGAGAAGGTTTTCTAAAGCTTTCAGAAGCCATTCTCCACAGTGCTGCGTTATTGGAGCACAAGCAGCTTGGCTGGGAGGCACATACCGCTGAGGTTGTAGCCTTGGTTGCTCCTAGCGTTGTCGATGGAAAATTATTTGAAGAACTGAAAGCCTATGCAAGAAAGCTCCATCCCATCAAAACAGGGTGTGCAAGGTTGGGAACTGCATTTCCCTCCTTGAACAGGGCAGACAGTTACCTTTTCAGCTTGGTTGTTATCAACAGTTCCTCTTTTGATGTAGACAAGGCCATTCGTGCCTGGTATGCACTGATGACCTATTTCCTTATTTTGGATGACTTGGCTGACATTCGTGAGGACCTGTTGAATGGCGAAGAAAATGTATTGATTGATGCAGGGCTGGATGAATCAGGTGCAGAAAAAGTAATGGAAATGATTGACAAAAGCATCGCAACCATGAACCTTGTCAATCCAGTAATGGCCAACAGGATTGAGCATAAAAAAAGCCTGATCAACCTGCATGAAATCATCAGGTCAATCAGGCATTCGGCCAAAGTTTGATTCAGGCCTCCTGGTTAAAATGGAAGGTCATCTGATTCTGTGCCGCCGGCACCTGCTGCATCAGCTCCACCAGACTCATTCCGGGAACTGCCCAACAGTTGCACATTCAGGACACGAAGCGTGAGTGAGGTGCCCGCGGTACCATCGTTCTTGGTATAACTCCTCACTTCCGGTGATCCCTCGGCATAAACAAGCTGTCCCTTTTTCAGATAGGGTGCAACAGCAGTTCTTTCCGTCCAGTAGGCGCAATCCACCCAAATGGTTCTCTCCACTGGATTTCCAGACGCGTCCTTGTACTTTTCACTGTGGGCCACACTGAAGTTGATCACGTTTTTTCCATTCACGACATTCGTGGTGCAATCCTTGCCCAAATGTCCAATTACCTGTAGTTTTATCATACTGATTGATTTTGTTAGAACAAAGTTCTATCAAAGTAAAGGTAAAAGAAGGTGTAAAACACAGCATTTGAGCGAGAGTTTTCCACCATTTTCATGTTGTTTTACCAGTTATTTCTTCAAGATATTGTTGAAGCGCTTCTGAAAATTCACAGTAATTTTATTGCATGGAAAAAATGGTTGAATATACAGCCCTCATCGCGCTGGTTGAACATGTATTTATGGCCATGGGATGCCCCCATGACCAGGCAAAAACAGCTGCAATGGCCCTTGTCTCAGCAGATCTTCGTGGAATAGATTCTCATGGTGTAGCAAGATTGTCTGGATATGTCAGGTTGTGGGAAGCGAAAAGGGTTAATGCGGCTCCGCGTATCGCCATCATCCATGAAACACCTTCCACCGCAGTAATCGATGGAGACCAGGGATTGGGGCTTGTGGTCGCACCAGCTGCCATGGATGTAGCCATCTCCAAAGCTGCACAAGTCGGTACGGGCTGGGTGAGTGTGAGCAACAGCAATCATTTTGGTATTGCTGCATTCCATGCGATGCGCGCACTGGAGAAAGACATGATTGGCATCGTGATGACCAATGCCAGCGCCCTTGTGGCACCTACTTTTTCCAAAGAAAGGATGTTGGGCACCAATCCCATTTGTGTAGCAGTTCCTTCTGGTGATGAGCCGCCATTTGTGGCAGACATGGCTACCACAACGGCCGCCAATGGTAAACTTGAGATGTTGCAGCGGAAGCAATTGGAGGCCCCTCTTGGCTGGATACAGGACGCAGAGGGTAATCAGGTCACTGATGCACATGCATTGAAAAATGGAGGAGCTTTGTTGCCCCTGGGGGGCAACAGGGAACAGGGTAGCCATAAAGGGTATGCACTTGGCTCGATTGTGGATATTTTTTCAGCGGTTTTGAGCGGGGCCAATTTTGGTCCCTGGGTACCTCCATTTCCTGCCTATGTTCCCATGCCAGACAACCAACCTGGAAAAGGCATTGGACATTTTTTTGGGGCAATGAGGATCGATGCCTTCAGAAAATCGGAGGATTTTAAACGGGATATGGACCTTTGGATCAGGCGGTTCCGGGCTGCAAAGCCAATCTCAGCCGATCAGCCTGTATTGATTCCAGGAGATCCTGAACGCGCCATGGAAAAATACCGCCGCATGCATGGCATTCCCCTGCTTGAAGTAGTTTGGCAGGACCTTGTAACGATTGCTGAAAAATTCAATATCAAGTTTTAACTTCGCGCACACTCAAACAGCAACGCATGAAAATAATGAAGTTCGGAGGAACCTCCGTTGGAAAGCCGGAAAGAATGTTTCAGGTAAGAGACTTG
>CANHSD010000293.1 GCA_947463105.1 Chitinophagaceae bacterium | reverse complement strand
TCATATTCCACTTCCTGCACCTTGAACCTTACCTGCTCCTTGCGGATGGCCACAACATTCTTCAGCCAGGAATATTGGATGACAATAATCCCTACCAGCGAAATGCTGATGAGTATGGTAATCACTGTAAAAATGCGCTTCATCCTGAAACAAAAATAAGTTGAGCCCTCGATGAAGTTACATAATGCTAGTTTATTTAACTTAGGTTTATGAACAGGATTGAAAGCGGTATGCTGCTCATTGCAGAACCATTCCTGAAAGATCCCAACTTTCAGCGCACTGTTGTATTGCTATGCGAACATGAGGCAACGGGAAGTTTCGGCATTGCCATCAACAGGGTCATCGACGAAAAGGTCGCCAATTTTCTTGAAGGCATTGGCAACCATGCGCTGCCATTGTTCGAAGGTGGGCCTGTAGGCCTTGACCAACTCCATTTTCTGCACCGCCTGCCCTTTCAAATTCCTGGCGGAAAAAAAATCGCCGAAAATATCTATTGGGGGGGAAACCTTGAAGCCGCCAAATACCTGATCAACAGTGGCAAGGCAGGGAACGACGGCATCCGTTTCTTCATTGGCTATGCGGGATGGGAATCCGGTCAATTGAAGCAGGAAATGAAAGAAAAAAGCTGGTTGTCTGTACAGGCTACAGAAGAGATTGTATTCCACGAAAATCCCAAAAGCATGTGGAAGGCAGCCGTAAAAGAGTTGGGAGAAGATTTTAGTGAGATGATCAATTACCCACTGGATCCTTCCTTCAACTGATTTGATCGGTTTTCATTCTGATAGAAAGCAACCAAATCATCATTCCAAGAAAAGCAACAATCGAAAGGGCCAATCGCAGTCCTGTTTCCTGGGCTATAAACCCAATGATGGGTGGGCCAAATAAAAATCCTGTAAAACCAATGCTGCTGACGGCTGCAATGGCAGCAGAAGGTGCCATGGACTTGCTCTTGGCTGAGAGCATGTACACAATGGGGATCACAGAAGATACACCCAATCCCACCAGCGCAAAGCCAATGATGACGGCTTCAGGTGAATTGATGGCAAGTGCCAGGCCCATGCCAATGAGTACCAGGATTCCATTTAGTTTCAATAAGCTTGCATAACCCAATGCCTGCAAAAGCCTGTCTCCAAAAAATCTTCCCAAGGCCATGCAAAGGGCAAAAGCAGTATATCCAACAGTACTTACTTTGTTGAGTTCGTTAACAACCTGCCTGTAATAAAGCGAACTCCAATCCGCCATTGCCCCCTCAGACATGGCTACACAAAAACAGATGATACCCATCAACAGCAATCCCCGGTTGGGCAATGCAAAGACCTTCTGGCGATGCTCCCCGGCTACATCTTGGATCAGTGAAAAAGAAAAAAACAGGGTTACCCCTGCAGCAGCAAAGGCGATCATGCCAAAATGCATTTCCATCGAATAGCCAACAGACATGGTCCATCCGGTAATGGCTGCCGCAAGGAAAGCGCCGAGGCTCCACATGGCATGAAGACCAGACAAAATGGGCTTTTTAAGCTGGTGCTGAACAGAGAGGCCCTGTGTATTCATGGCAATATTGCCAAAATTTCCAATGACACCGAACAGAAAAAGAACAATTGAAATGCTCCACACCGAATGGGCCTTTGAAATCAAAAAAAGCAGTACCGTATAAAGGAGTAATGAACTCACCGATGCCAGCTTGCTCCCCAAACGATGCACCACCCATCCTGCCACTGGCAATGCCAGCAATGCTCCCAGCGGCAACATAAAAAGAACGGCACCCAATTCAGCCTCATTGAGGGCAAACATATCCTTCACATCAGGAATCCTGGAAGCCCAACTGGAAAAGAGGAGCCCTGCAAAGAAAAAATACAAAGAAATGGCTGTTTTTGGCATTGTTCAAGAACTGGTTTAAAGATAAAAAGGGACCAATGGCCCCTTTTTATATACAATCATATCTGGTAATTTATATTGCCGTAGCACCTTCAACAAGGACAGATACCTTGTTGTCCAAGACTTCCATGAATCCACCTGAAATTTTGTAAGAATTGCTTTTGCCGGTTTTATCAAGCAAAATTTTCACAACTCCCGAACCAAGGGCACTCACAATGGGTGCATGCTTTTCCAGGACTTCAAATGATCCGCTGACGCCCGGCAGTTGAACTCCGTAAACATCCCCTGCGAACAATTTTTTCTCTGGTGTCAATATCTCTACCTGCATGTGCGTTTCTTATTTTTTATTCGATTAACCTTTGGCGGCCTCCATCATTTTCTTACCCTTTTCAATGGCATCTTCAATGGTTCCAACCAGGTTGAAAGCCGCTTCAGGATACTCATCAACCTCGCCATCCATGATCATGTTGAAACCGCGGATGGTATCCTCGATGCCAACGAATACACCCTTTAGACCGGTGAACTGCTCGGCAACATGGAAAGGCTGGCTGAGGAAACGCTGTACCCTTCTTGCACGCGATACAGTCAGCTTGTCTTCATCGCTCAATTCATCCATACCAAGAATCGCAATGATATCCTGCAATTCTTTGTAACGCTGGAGGATCAATTTAACCCTGTTGGCGCAGTTGTAGTGGGCTTCACCTACGATCATTGGGGTCAAAATCCTTGATGTTGAATCCAATGGATCCACCGCAGGATAGATACCCAAGTCAGCAATCTTACGGCTCAATACCGTGGTTGCATCAAGGTGAGCAAATGTTGTTGCAGGTGCTGGATCAGTAAGGTCATCCGCTGGAACATAAACAGCCTGAACCGAAGTAATGGAGCCATTCCGAGTTGAGGTGATGCGCTCTTGCATCAATCCCATTTCAGTGGCCAGCGTAGGCTGGTAACCCACCGCTGATGGCATCCTTCCCAAAAGGGCAGAAACCTCTGAACCTGCTTGCGTAAAACGGAAGATGTTGTCTACGAAGAAAAGAATGTCTTTTCCTTTTCCTTCGCCATCACCGTCACGGAAATATTCTGCAATGGTCAGACCACTCAAGGCAACCCTTGCACGGGCTCCAGGAGGCTCATTCATCTGACC
>CANHSD010000292.1 GCA_947463105.1 Chitinophagaceae bacterium | reverse complement strand
GTCATGCTTCAACCATCGTTGAAACCCCCAAAGGCCTTGTGGCTGCTTGGTTTGGCGGAACGAGAGAGGGATACAAGGATGTAAATATTTATACAAGCCGGTATGAAAAAGGGAAATGGTCTGTCCCTGCAATGGCTGCAGATGGATTCGTCAATGACACCACAAGGTATGCCTGCTATAACCCCGTTCTTTACCTGGCTGAAAACAAGGAACTGTTGCTATTCTATAAAATTGGCCCCAATGTTCAGGGCTGGACAGGCTGGATGAAACGTTCATCCGATTTGGGCAAAACATGGAGCAACGCTGAAGCGCTTCCAGAAGGAATCCTGGGCCCAATCAGGAATCAACCTTATCTCGCCGATGGACTCTTGATTTGTCCGTCTAGCACCGAAAAAGGAGGATGGAAAGTGCATTTTGAATTTACGCCAGACAATGGCAAGACCTGGAGCAAGGGACAGGATTTGAATGATGCCAATCCCATCACTGGGATTCAGCCTGCCATAATCAGGCACGATGCCTCTACCTTGCAGGCACTCTGCAGGAGCCAGAATAGGACCATCAACGAAACCTGGAGTTACGACAATGGAAAAACCTGGACCCCATTGCGTCAAACAGAGATGCCCAACAACAATTCTGGCATTGATGCCATCACCTTGAAGGATGGAAGACACCTATTGGTGTACAACAATGTAAAGCCTCCTTCATCAGAAAAAGAAGGATGGGGTGGTCGTTCTCCCCTGAATGTTGCCATATCCAATGATGGAAAACATTGGGAACCTTATGCAATTCTTGAAAATGAACCAGGAGTAGAATTTTCATACCCTTTTGTGATTCAAACAAAAGATGGAAAGATTCACATCACCTATACCTGGAAAAGAAAGAAAATAAAGCATGTTATCTTAACTGCCCCGCCGCCCACTGAACACCCAACAAAGATTTGAAGAATTTGGTCTTCAGTTCCGCCAGTTTTTGTTGGGTTTCCAGCAACTTGATTTCCCTGGAATTGACCAGAAACATGCTGCTCTCTCCAATGGAAAATTTTGATTCTTCTGCCTTTAGCAAAAGGGCCTGGTTGCGCAAATTGTCCTGAAACAACAAAGACTGTGTTTGCAGGGCAAGGATATCATTGAAACTTGATTTCACCTTATTCTCTATTTCCAGCTTTGTCTGTCTTGTCTTGTAATCAACATCAGCCAGTTTGATCTTAGCCTTTGAATACTCGCCCCTGGCTTCCCTTTGGAATAAAGGCATTCCAAACTGCACCCCGTACTTGTAGTTGTTTTCAAACAAAGGCTGTGCAAAGAATTTATTTACGCCGTAGCCTTTGTTGAGAAAATTATAATTCAGATCAAGTGTTGGCAACAGACCCTGAAATTTTGCTTTCTTCTCCACTTCCAATACATCTTGCTTAAAGTCCAAAGACATCAATTTTGGATGGGATTGCAATGCCTGAGCAATGGCATCAGCCAACACAGGCAGAGGATATTCCTTGATCAACACAAGGTTCCAGGAAGAATCTGGTACTACATCATCAGACAATTCATAAGGGGCTGCATCATCTTTCCACAGGAAATTGCTCAACTCAAGTCGCTGGCGCTGTAACTCAAGCCAGGCCTGTGCCTGCATGGCTTGGAAACCCTGCAACTGCGCCAATGCCTCTGTGGTATCAATGGCCGCCCTGTCTCCGGATGCATAGGCACGCTTTACAAATTCAAATCGCTTGGCATTGTTGTTGGTGGTTTCTGTCAGGATGGTGTATACCTGGTGTGCAGCTGTCCATTTCCAATAGGTATCCACGGCATCGTAGAGCAAATCTGCAACCTGCTGCAGCTGATCCTGTCTGCTCATTTGAACAAGCAGTTTGGATTGCTGCACGGCAGCCCTCCTTTTATCAAACAACAGTCCTTTCAATACAGGAATGGATATGCCTGCATAGGTGCTCCTCCCGGCTGACGTTACAGGATCAAGGCGGTCTCCAGTATTGTTTTCAAATCCGGCCTTGATATCGATACCAAACCAGGTGGGTATTTTCAGTTCCGGATTGGAATAGAAATAATAATTTTTGCCATCGAAACTTTTCTTTTCATTGCGCAGGTAAAAAGAAGGATCAAAAACTCCCCTGGAGGCCTGGAGGGAAGCCCTGGCAAAATCAACTTCTAGTTTTGCCTGTTGGGCAACAGGATGAAATTTTCTGATGATGTCCATTGTATTCTCCAGTGTCAATGCCTTCTGCTGAGAGAATACATGAATTGCCTGAGGAATGGTCAACAGCAATACAAAAACAGATTTCAATACAGCGTGCCTGATCATTTTTTGTTCTTGGTCTTTTCTTTTGCTGAGGATGGTTGATAAAATTCGGGAGGGAATCCATTGATCTGCCTCCAGAGCTCATACCAAATGCTGACATTTTTCAGCAAGGCAAATCCCTGGACACCAGCACCAAGCTTAAGTGCTGCAGGCCATTTTTTTTCTTTTTCCACGGGTACAACCAGCATCCTGAACTTACCATTTTCACTCCTGTTTGTTTCAACAGCAATCACTTCCCCCACAAAGGTTCCATAACTGGCTTCTGGCCATCCTGAAAAAACGATGGCAGGGAATCCATCAAACTGCAAACGAACCTGCTGGCCTTTCTCCACCAATACAAGGTCCATTGGCGCAACATACAGTTCAACTGCCTGATCAAATTGATTGGGAACAATTTCAACAATCATCTCACCTTCCTTCACCATTTCATTGATACCCGATTTTTTTGCTTTGGTAATTTGCCCGCTTTGCGGAGCAATCATCCAGCGCTGGCTTCCCCTGATGGCATAGTTGGCCAACTGATTCTGGTTCTTTGCCACCTCAACATCGGTTGAGGCAACATCACCCCGGGCAGAGGCAATGTCTCCTTTGGCCTTGAAAATCTTGTCTGCAGCATCCTGCCTTACTGTGCTCATTTCGATGCGACAAATGGTAATGTCTTGTTTTGTGTTTTGCAGTTTTTGCTGTTTTTCTGTAAGGACGGCCAAAACCTTGTTGTATTGGGCAGTCCTGCGTTCAAATTCAGTCAATGCGATAATGCCTTCACTGATCATCTGCTTTGCACGCGTC
>CANHSD010000291.1 GCA_947463105.1 Chitinophagaceae bacterium | reverse complement strand
GATCAGAAAAAGCCATTTCTGGTTCAATCATCCAAAATTCGGCTAAGTGTCTGGTCGTATTGGAGTTTTCGGCCCTGAAAGTGGGTCCGAATGTATAAATATCACCAAATGCTGTGGCCCCAAGTTCACCCTCTAATTGGCCACTGACAGTAAGGTGTGTGCTGCGGCCAAAAAAATCTTCCTTAAAATCTATTGCTCCTTGCTCATCGCGTGGAGGGTTGTCAAAAGGAAGGGTGGTTACACGGAACATTTCACCGGCCCCTTCAGCGTCGCTGGCGGTAACAATCGGTGTGTGCATATAAAGGAACCCTTTTTCATGGAAAAACTGATGAATGGCGAAAGCTAACGCATGCCTGACCCTAAATATAGATCCGAATGTGTTGGTTCTAAACCTGAGATGGGCAATTTCCCGAAGGAACTCAAGACTGTGCTTTTTGGGTTGAAGCGGGTATTTTTCAGCATCGGAGTCACCCAAAACCTCAATGATTTGGGCAACAACCTCAACAGATTGTCCTTTTCCCTGGGAAGAAACGAGTTCTCCTGTAATTTTAAGAGATGAGCTAGTGGTAATGCGCTTTAAAAGATTATCATCGAATTGACCAAGGGGTGCAACAACCTGAATATTGGTATTGGTAGAGCCATCGTTGAGGGCAATAAATTGATTGTTTCTAAAAGTGCGCACCCAGCCCATTACAACAATATCTTTTTGTCCCGCTGGCTGAAGCAAAAGCTCTTTTATCTTGATCCTCTTATTAAACATATACTTAATTTCTTGGGGCAAAGGTAATAAATAGGGCGGAGGGTGGATTGGTGAACGGGGATAAGATGGGTAAATATTTTTTTTAAATTTGAAAAAGCGTTAATATTGTATTCGAAAACAGGGGCATTATTAAGAAAGCATCGTCCTATACATCGTTTTCACTTCACAATTATCATCATTATCTCGTCAAATTCCCAAAAGGGGTCTATTTTTCAAATGTTATCTATGTACGACATTCTTCAGCTGAACGACATGCTTGTTCCGGAACTGCTCGATATTGCAGAACAACTTAAAATTACTGGTGTAAAAAAACTGGAAAAACAGGATCTGATCTATAAGATTTTAGACAAACAAGCCATTTTAAACAGCAGCACAAAACCTGAAACAAAAGATGGTGTAGTTAAGAAAAAACGCATTGTTAAAACAACTACATCGAACAGTACCGAAGAAGCAATCGTTGAAAATGAAGACGCAAGTCCTCAGGCACTTGAAGTAGCGGAAGCACCAAAACTGGAGAAAAAGGTAGCAAAAAGAGGAAGGCCTCCGGCAACACCGGTAGTTACCAAAGAGGAGGAGCCTGCCCCAGTATCTAAAGAGCTTAAACAACCCATTAAAAAAATAAAACCCATCCCTGTACAAGCTATAATACCCAAGGTTGAACAGCAGGAAGTTGTAGCAAATGAAAACAACAATGGGGAAGAACCACAATCACCTGAAAATGAAATTGTAACAGACGATGTGCCGACAAAACAGCTTTTCATCAAGAAGGAGCCTGTATTTAATGTAGAATTTGATGGCGCAATTGCCGGAGAGGGTGTTTTGGAAATGATGCCAGATGGTTATGGATTTTTAAGAAGCAGTGATTATAACTATCTCTCTTCTCCTGATGATGTTTATGTATCCCCTTCACAAATAAAACTATTTGGGATAAAAACAGGTGATACCATTAGCGGAAGTGTGAGACCACCTAAAGAAGGTGAAAAATATTTTGCATTATATAAGGTAGATACAGTCAATGGTCGTTTACCGGATGAAGTGCGCGACAGGGTGCCGTTTGATTACCTGACACCGTTGTTTCCTTTTGAAAAGTTCAACCTGTACACAAAACAGGATAATTATTCAACCAGGATGATGGACCTTTTTACCCCCTTGGGTAAGGGACAAAGGGGTTTAATTGTTGCCCAGCCAAAGGTTGGTAAAACAATGTTGTTGAAAGAGGTGGCAAACGCAATTGCAACAAACCACCCTGAATGTTATTTGATGGTGGTGTTGATTGATGAACGTCCAGAAGAAGTTACTGACATGGAGCGCAGCGTGAGGGCGGAAGTATTGGCATCAACCTTTGATGAACCTGCAGAAAAACACGTAAAAGTTTCTGCAATGGCACTTCAAAAGGCCAAAAGATTGGTTGAGTGTGGTCACGATGTGGTGATTTTGCTCGATTCTATCACGAGGTTGGCGAGGGCGCACAATACCGTTGCACCATCTTCTGGAAAAGTATTGTCGGGTGGTGTTGAAGCCAATGCCATGCAAAAGCCTAAACAATTTTTTGGAGCAGCAAGAAAGGTTGAAAATGGTGGATCATTAACCATTTTGGCTACTGCACTCATAGATACAGGAAGTAAAATGGACGAGGTTATCTTTGAGGAGTTCAAAGGAACCGGTAATATGGAACTGGCGCTGGATAGGCGACTGGCCAACAAGCGCATGTTCCCTGCCATCGATCTTACTGCATCTTCAACAAGGCGAGAAGACCTTTTGCTTGATAAGGATGTACTGCAAAGAATGTGGATCTTGCGTAACCACTTATCCGATATGAACAGTGAAGAAGCCATGAATTTGTTGCTTAAACAAATGAAAGGTACAAGAGACAACCACGAGTTTCTTGCTACGATGAACAAGTGATTTTCTTAAATATCATATGGGAATAGAAAAAATTCCTGTTGAACAATTTGTTCAACTATCACAAATCCATACAGTCATTGACGTAAGAAGCGATGCAGAATATGCGCATGCACATATTCCAGGAGCATCATCTATTCCCCTTTTCAACGATGATGAACGTGCTGTTGTTGGCACCATATACAAACAACAATCCAGAGAAGATGCCATAAAGCGGGGCCTTGATTTTTTTGGTCCGAAGATGAAAGAAATGTTGTTGTTGGCAGAGGGGTTGATAAAAGGAAGAAACACAGATGAAAAGACTGTGTTGGTGCATTGTTGGAGAGGGGGAATGAGAAGTGCGGCCGTTGCTTGGTTGCTTGATCTTTATGGCTTTAGGGTGTTCACGCTTATTGGCGGTTACAAGGCATTCAGGAATTGGGTACTTGATGGCCTTGATAAGCAACATCCGT
>CANHSD010000290.1 GCA_947463105.1 Chitinophagaceae bacterium | reverse complement strand
TTTTTGGATCATCGTGCTCTATTTTGCTGTGCCCAGTCTCCCGGGTTGGGCCATCAAGAACTGGGCCCCAACACTGATCGCAGAAAACTTAAAAATCGACATGTCTGTAGCCGGTCCTTTGACCACCATCTCCATCTCCATTTCCTCCTTGCTTGGGGTCATTGTGGGTGGAATCCTTTCTGATCGGTGGTTTCAGGTCAACAGCAGGGGTAGAATTTACACAGGCGCGATTGGTCTTTCACTGACTATTCCTGCCTTATTTTTGATGGGATATGGCTTTACTGTTTTCCACATCATTGCCTCTGCATTTTTATTTGGCTTCGGGTTCGGAATGTTTGATACGAATAACATGCCCATCCTTTGTCAATTCGTGAAGCCCAACCAACGCGCAACCGGTTATGGATTTTTAAATACCGCTGGCATTTTTGCAGGAGCAATGATCACCGATTACCTGGGCAAATCAACCGATGCAGGAAACCTGGGAAAGGATTTTGCGATGTTGGCCTTTGTGGTGGTGATCGTATTGGTCATCCAATTGATATTCCTTAAACCCCAAAAGACAAACGCACTATCATGAAATCTTTACCCTTCGTCTTTCTATTTTTAGTCAACCTGGCATTTGCCCAGGAAGTTGCTGTATTTACCAGCGGTACAGAAGGTCATAAAAGCTATCGCATTCCGGCTATCGTATCGCTGAAAAACCATGACCTGCTTGCCTTTGCAGAAGGAAGGGTGAACAACAGTGGAGATTTTGGCGACATCAACATTGTCATGAAACGCAGTGCTGATAAGGGAAAAACATGGTCGCCTGTTACCATCCTGGTGAATTATGCATCGCTTCAGGCTGGCAATCCGGCCCCGGTAGTTGACCTGCTTGATCCTGAACATCCGCAGGGTGTTGTCTATTTATTTTACAATACGGGCAACAACCACGAGAGTGAAGTACGAAAGGGGAAAGGGTTGAGGGAAGTATGGTACATCAAATCCACCGACCAGGGCAAGAGCTGGTCTGATGCTGTAAACATTACCTTGCAGGCCCACAGGCCTTTTCAGCCAACTGCCAATCCGGCCTACCAATTCAAAGAAGATTGGAGGACTTATGCCAACACTCCAGGCCATGCTTTTCAATTTCAGCAAGGGGTGTACAAAGGGAGAATTTTTGTAGCAGCTAACCATACGGCAGGAGATCCTCAACCCCAATACAGGGATTGTAACGCACATGGATTCTATTCTGATGACCATGGAAAAACATTCAAGATTTCAAGCAACATCAATATCCCAGGATCAAATGAAGCCATGGGTGCAGCACTTTCCGACGGAAGGATGATCATGAGCGTGCGCAACCAGCGTGGAGATATCCGGCAACGCATCCTTGCGTTCTCAAGCAACGGTGGCGCCAGCTGGGATACAGCCTATTTTGATCCTGCACTTCCTGATGCTGTTTGCCAGGGCTCCATCATCACATTGGGATACAAAAAGGGCAAGGCCATCATCGCATCCTGCAATGCTGCAGATGAAAAAAAGAGAGACAACCTTACCCTTCGCATCAGTTACGATGAAGGGAAAACCTGGGGCAAGAGCATTGTAGTGGAGAAATCCGCAGACGATAAAAAACGCGACTGGGCCGCTTACAGCGATCTTGTGGTAATGGATAAAAAAACGGTTGGCATTTTCTATGAAAGAAATGGCTATGCAGAAATTGTTTTTAAATCCATTCGCTATTGAATCCCTAGAGGTTGAACCAATACGTTGCTTTTAATACAAGCGCACTGCCTTTTGATCTGTAATTATCGGCAAAATAATTGTCCGTGTAAACCAGAAACAGATCTGAAGCAGGAGCAAAACGCCATTGAAAACGGACATTCATGTTGATGTTGTTGATCTGGCTGTTGTACTGTATGAGGGTTGAGAGAAAAACAGAACGGCTGAACGTAAGGTCAATTTTAGGCCCGGCCAATACAAGGTCAACGCTTTTATAAGGTTGTGGAAACCGAAGCCTGTTATAGGAAAATACAGTGGAGATACTTCCATAAGGTTGAATCCTGTAACTGATTTCACCATCAAGATTCAGCCTGCTTCCATTAAAATATTGTCCCGACCTTGTTTGGAATTTCGCTGCCAGTTTTTTCCTTTGGTCAGTGATTACGCTGGCAATGATGGAGTGATAAACAAACTCCTGATTAGCCTTTAATTTGGTTCCACCCGTATTGGTAGGATCAAAATCTTCAGTCAATCTGGTAAAATCCCTCCTCGCCCTGAACAACAGGGTGACATAATTTTTATACAAAACATTGTAGATAAAATTAAGGTCGTAGTCTGTTATTCCTTTTGAAGGGAAGATGGTAAAATCATAGTCAACCATTGGGCCATGTCTGTTGACCTTTGTGTTATTGGGATATATCTTCCATGCTACATCACCAGCGTACCTTAAGAATCCACCTCTTTTCAGGTAACCAACTTCAGGATTGAATTCCTTTCCAATGGTATAAAGCCTTTGCCTTGTTTCAAAATTTCTCTTGTTGTACACGATGCTGGCTCCCATTGCCTTGTCTTTGCTGGTCTTGAACGGGTCGAAGGACATCATGTAAAACAATTTCCCATTCCATGCATTGTTCTTCGATGCTATATTGTAGTCAATGCCGGCAACCCTGTTGAAGTCATTGCCGCCTACCGCCTCCTTGTTGGTAAACAGTACGCCAATGCTCGATCTCGTAAACACTTTTTGTTGTAGGGCAATTACAGAAAAATCGTTGGCTGCCTGACCAATGGAATCAATGGCCGCTGTTCTCATCTGCAGGATGCCAAGCCTCAGATCATCGCCAATCTTTCCGCTCATTCTCATGCCTGCATCAATCCTGTTTTGTACATTTTGTCCGGTGGAAGGATCTCTTGTAACGCCTATCCGTCTTGAGAAGAATGGTCTGATGCCATCTATTCCAAAATTGGCAAACAGGTCTCCATTTTCAAGGAAAAACTGCCTTTTTTCCGGGAACAGGATTTCAAACCGATCAAGATTGGTAACCTGGTTGTCAACTTCAACCTGTGAGAAATCAGGGTTGAAGGTCAGGTCAAGATTCAACGATGAGCCAAGCCCAATTTTTGCATCACCACCATACGTCAACCTGGAACGGGTATT
>CANHSD010000289.1 GCA_947463105.1 Chitinophagaceae bacterium | reverse complement strand
CCTACACCCTTTCTCTTCATCGCAAAAACCAAGGGCATCAATGACCCGTTGATCGGTAGACGCTATGGCCCAAAGCCCGAAAGGTTCGGCCATGATCATCAGCGCATCGCTATAGCCAAGAGCCGCTTCCGTATTGGCTTGGTCGATTGCAGAGAGCTTCCCTGGAACAATACGATCCACCAAGGTATTGCAAATTGGATTGGCCTGATTGAGCCATTGGATAAAGGTCTCACCCAACTGGTTGTGCTTTGCCAGGCGATGCAAAATATCGGACAGCTTGGATCCGTTTTCTTCGATCAATTCTGCAGGGATGATCACCAACCCTCTGGAAGCATCACCATTGTAATGTTTAAACCTTGCATGCAGAATGGCCAAAAGCTTTCCAGGGAATGAAGATGGAACACCATCCAATATATTTTCTTCGGTATAGACAATACCAACCTCTGTTGTATTGGATGTTACAACAGAAAGTTCGTCAGACTTGGCAAATTCAAGTATAGCTGCCCAGTCTTCTGTGGCAGAAAGCACCCTGCTGATGGAGGCATTGACATAGGCCTGGTTGACCAGATGACCATTGTCAATACCTTTGACACAAACGGTATACAGTCCATCCTGCTCAGCAAAATCATCGGTTGTCCCGTTCTGCGTTGACTTGACTACCACCACCCGTCCACGGAATTTTCCTGCCCGGTTGGCTTCACTGATGTACTGGTCTGGCAATCCTCTCAACAGTACACCAGTTCCAAACTGCAAGACTTTTTCCGGATAGTGGAGCTGTTCTTCTGTGGGGAGAATCAAATTGTTCACCCCAGCAATCTCTTGTAAAATACTGCGCTTCAATTTCATCATTCTTCCGTTTTTTGGGGATTCCATTTCTCTCCGAAAACCCATGCTATGGTAATATTTTTTTTGGTGATGCCTGCTGGCAGGTTGTCACGGAACCATGCAAAATCCTTTCCGTCCTGCTTGTGACAATCAGCGTAATAAACTCTCCTTCCCCATTGTATGGTGTTGGTCGTAGGCACCAGGTAAATATCCTGGTCTTTCATGTTGGCACCAAAGCTGCATCCGATCAAGTAAAACTGTGCATCCTTGTGGTATCGACCCAATGAAAATCCATCATAACCAATGAACTTACAATCTTTCAACACCGTTTTTGAATCTTCATGTTTGGAGCCATCGTGCCAAATGGCAGCAGGGCCCGTAAGGGTGATGAAGGTGCAATTTTCTGCCCATGCCCATCCCCTTGGGCAATAAAAATCAACCCCGCCTTCCATGACACAATCCTTGAAATACCAGAGGCCGATGTCAATATCCCATGGGCTGACAGTATCGCCACCATAGGCCCTGAAATGGCAATCAATGGCACTGAGTCGTGTGGCACCATTCATGGCCCGAAGCGCCATCTGGTGGCCATCCTTGCGCAATACACGTTGCTTGTCTGCAGTAGTATCTGATGCGCATGTGATGGTTGTTGGTTGGAAATCAAAACCGAAACTGTTGGTGACAGTGAGGTGCTTGAGCGTGATGTCTGATGCGCCAATGTTCATGGTGGCCACTCCCCAGTCATCAGGATGCTCACAACGCCAGGCATCGCGGGCAATGGAAGCGATGATGATTGTGTTCTCCCTGTCTTCCCCCTCGAGGGTAATACGAGATTTTTCAATGTATAATTTTTCGTTGTAGACTCCCTTTTTGATGAATATCACAATAGGTTCAGCACTTTGCTTTGGAAGGCTGTTCAATGCGGCTTGAATGGTCTTGAACTGGCCTTTTCCATCCTGAGAAACGATGATCCTTTCAGGATTGGCCTGCCCCGCAAAAGCGGTCAATAAACAGCACAAGATCATTAAACATTTCTGCATAGAGCCTTATTTTGCTTGTTTCAGCAGCCAATCAACTAAGGCCATTGCAGCTGGATAGTTTTGAAAATCAGATGGCAGCCTTCGACCATCAAGGTATTCATTGTAAATCCATGGATCGCCCAACACAAAAACCTTGCCCTTGCCGAAGCTGGAAATGGCCATGATGTTGGCCCCATTTTTGGTGGCAATGGCTGTTGCCGGAGCAGATAGTTTGAGCGTACTCAGTTCCTTGATGAATAGTTTTTTGCTGCTCCCAAAAATCGGCGAATCATCTGGTGTAATGACAGCACCCATTTCAAACTGGTCTTTCAATACCGGGTTGAAAAAATCTTGGTTGAATTCAATGCCAAACATTTTAGGAAGAATATTGAATTTTGTGATTTCATTGTTGGAAGAATCATTCCCCAGGATGACCAGAACTCCGCCATTGGCCACCCAGTTTTTGATGGTTGTTGCATCTTCGGGGTTCATGTAATGGGGCGCTGGAGTTTCTTTCTGCGTATCAGGATCCACCATGATGAAGACACTGGCCTGTTTCAATGCTTCAGCAGTGGGCCTTTCAGAAGAGAGGACTGTAGTGGCTCCATGTTGTTGAAACAGTTTGCCGAACATGGAATAACCACCATTGTCGCGCTCATCCCAAATATAATGCCATTTCACCTCCGTGCCCGTGGCATCTTTTCTCCATTCGTTGTTGAAATAATTGTCCAGGTATACTTTCTTTCCTTTTGCGTTATTCCTGTTTTCGCCAAACTCCATCTCTGCAGCGCAGAGAATGAATGCCCCCATTCCTTTGGGATCATTGGTGATAACAGGCTCAGACATATAGTAAGCAAAGCTTCCATCACGGTAAGGATTTCCTCCAAGACCAGACACCGTAACGGTTCCCCTCAGGTGAATGCCTCCAGCAGAATCCACTATAAAACGTTCTTTGATGCCAGCGTATCCACGCTCAGCAACAGCATGGTATTTTTCTGCCACATAGCCCAACCTACTTGCCTTTGCCAATGTATAGGTCAGCATAGAAGAACCGGAAGATTCTGGATAATTGGGCTGTTGGTCTTTTCGGTCTACGATGTCGTACCATAGCCCTGTAGCAGGATCCTGCACTTTTGATACAGCGGTGGCAAATCGATCCAGGATGGAAATCAACTCTTTTCTGCCAGCATGGTTTGCAGGGAAATAATCCAAAACATCTACCAGCGCCATGCCAAACCAACCAAGGCTTCTTCCCCAAAAATGCGGTGAATTGCCCGTTGTTTTATTGGCCCATTGTTGCTGACGGCTTT
>CANHSD010000288.1 GCA_947463105.1 Chitinophagaceae bacterium | reverse complement strand
CCTTGGCTTTACACATATCATCAGTGGGGATTTCTGCCCCTGCATACCTGAAGTATGCCTTGCCAGCAAAGAGAGAGAGCAGTTCCAGTGCAGTAAAAATTTCGTTGACACTATCAGGTGCCAGACTTCTGTATTCCAGTGCAAGTTCTTTGGTGGCCCTGGCATCACGGTCCTTGTATTTCCATTCGTTCCGCTGCAAAGCATAATGATTGTACTGGAACCAATAAGCGGGGATAATCCTGAGTTCATTGGCAGTAGGATCATTGATGATCAGTGAAAATGGAATGGGGATATTCAGTTCAAAAGGGAAATCGCCTTTGGCAAGCAGTGAGAACGATGCAAACCGGGAGTTGTGTTTGAGACTTACACAGAGTCCGGGCCAAAATCCACGGCCGGCGATCAATTCGCCATCAGCGGCCCTGGAATTATGGTTTGATCCAATGGTGGCTCCTGCTGCAACATTTGACTGGCCCATGAGCAAGGATGCACACAAGAAAGAATTGTTATGGTGCTGCTCGTGAAAAGGATAAATCAATGAATTCAAGACCTCACAACAGGAAATGGTTGCATTGTTGCCCAAGTACGAGTTGATTAGGCGAGCCCCATATTTTAGTTGCGAGTGGGATGCCATAAAGAACCTCACTGCCTTAACTCCATAAAAGATTCTGCAACCCACACCAATGATGCCATTGACCAGCTCACAACCTTCACCAATTTGTGTAGAGGCTTCTGCAGAACTGTTCACTGTGACGTTCTTGATTTTATTGGCACCTTTTATATAAGCATCGGTACCAATCTGCACATCCTTGATCATCTTGCAATTCTTGATCACGGTTCGATCTCCGATCAAGCCATAATGCCCTCTTGCTGCGTCAAATTTCTGCTCAGTAAAGGAATAAAAAGCATTCATCAAGGCCTGGTCATCCCGGTACTTGGACCAGAGATAGGCATCAGCAGTCAGCATGCCATCAAACGGAAGAATTTTCCTTCCGCCATTTTCATTGCAGACCTCCAGCCAGACTCGCTGATTTTCTGTTTCGCCTTCTTTGATGATACCATTGCCAAATTTGGCGGTACTGGTGGTAGCCAACTCATTGACATTGGCGATAATCACTTCATTTCCCACGACAAAATGGGAAAAATAATTCACATTGTGTATGCTGACATTGTCACCAAAATCACAATTGATGATAGTGGAATTAAACAGTCCAACTGGCAACCTAAGCCCATGAAACTCCAGTGAAAGTGGTTCCAATTTGCCAATCCTGATCAAGCCAAAAAAACTGCAGCCTTTAACAAGATGTGAATCAAACTGTGATGAAACCAACACATTGTTCCAGTTATCAGATGAATTGTTATTTCTTACGAGAATCTCCAACTCTGATGCCTTCAGGCCTCTGAACTCTATCCCACTTTTATTAAACCTATTTCGAAGGTGGAATTCGTCTTTCCCCTCTGGTAAATATGCATTGGGAATGAAATCATATCCAATGGAGGTAATCGGACTTTTGACAATATTGTTCATAATTTTAATTTAGGGAGTTATTCCACCGTAACACTTTTGGCAAGATTTCTTGGGCGATCAACATCAAGCCCGCGCTCTGTGCCGATATAATATGACAATAGCTGAAGCGGAATCACATTGATGATGGGAGCAATGAGTTCATCGGCTTCAGGAACAAAAATCAAATCTCCTGTGAGTGAGTCGATGGACTGATCACCCTCTGTTACCACCGCAATCAATTTCCCTTTCCTTGCGTTGATCTCTTGCATGTTGCTGATAACTTTTTCGTGATAGGCATCTTTTGTGGCGACGAAAAGCACTGGCAAGTTTTCGTCTACAAGTGCAATGGGGCCATGTTTCATTTCTGCAGCCGGATAGCCCTCCGCATGGATATAGGAGATCTCTTTGAGCTTTAAAGCCCCTTCAAGTGCTACGGGGAAATTGTAGCCCCTTCCGAGGTACAGAAAACTGCCAGCCATTGCATGCTTTTGGGCAATGGCCTGAATAGCATCAGTATTGGACAGCACCGCTTCCACTTTCCCAGGAACGGCATTCAATTCATGCATGAGATGCAGGAAGCGATCATTGCTGATGGTCTGCTTCGCTTTTGCAATTTTAAGGGCAATCATTGTCAGTACAACCAATTGTGCTGTGAATGCCTTGGTGCTTGCCACACCAATCTCAGGACCCGCATGGGTATATGCCCCTGCATGTGAAATACGGGCGATAGAAGATCCTACAACATTGAGTATTCCAAAAATAATGGCTCCCTGTTGTTTTGCTTTCTCAATCGCAACCAATGTATCAGCAGTTTCACCACTTTGAGAAATGGCAAACAATACATCCCCTTTTTCAATGATGGGATTCCTGTAACGGAACTCAGACGCATATTCAACTTCCACCGGAATGCGGCAAAGTTCTTCAATGATGTACTCTGCAACCAACCCTGCGTGCCAACTGGTGCCACAGGCTACTACAATGATTCTTTTCGCATTTTTCAATGCCGCAATATGTTCTTGAACACCAGCCATGATGATTTCCCCATTCACCACATCAAGCCTGCCACGAAGACAATCAAAAATTGTTTTGGGTTGCTCATGGATTTCTTTCAACATGAAGTGCTCATAGCCCCCCTTTTCAATGGCCGCCAGCTCCATATCAAGCTGCTGAACAAAAGGAGTAATGGTTTCGTTGCCCAGGTTCTTGAGCACCAACTCATTTCCCTTGATGATGGCCAATTCATAATCGTTGATGTAAACAACCTCCTTGGTGTATTCAATGATAGGAGAAGCATCAGAGGCCAAAAAATATTCATTCTCCCCAATACCAATAACAAGAGGACTTCCTTTTCGTGCGGCAATCAGCGTGTCGGGGTTATCAGCATCAAGCAATACAATGACATACGCACCCACAACCCTTTTGAGTGCAATGCGTACTGCCTCTTCCAATGAACATTGGTTGTTGGATAATATATCATCGATAAAATTGAGCAATACTTCGGTATCTGTATCACTGTTGAACTGATATCCCTTGTTCAACAATTCCTGTTTGAGGGAATCATGGTTTTCAATGATGCCATTGTGAATCATTGAAATCCTACCACTGGCAGAAAGGTGTGGGTGGGCATTTCGATCACTAGGTTCACCATGTGTAGCCCAACGGGT
>CANHSD010000287.1 GCA_947463105.1 Chitinophagaceae bacterium | reverse complement strand
CTTATTTTAAACATGTTGGCGTCTATGCCTACAGAAAGGAAACCCTGATCAGTTTCACCCAGTGGCCCATGGGTGCACTTGAACAAGCCGAAATGCTTGAGCAGTTGAGGTATCTTGAAAACGGGGTTGCGATCAGAATGGTAGAAACAAAAACGAGCAGTATTGGCATTGATACGCCAGAAGATCTTGAAAGGGCAAGGGTAGAATACAAGTCATCGTTGAAAGGATTTTAAGCCTTTATTTTCTTTTAAACACCGGGACCGTGCTGCATGGCTCTCCATACATGAGCGATTTGACCACGGGTAGGAGCACGATGGATATTGCTGCATAGGCATAGTCCGGGACTGGCTTGTCTCCACAACCCTTGACCACCACCCGCTTCCCTTCAAATGTTGCTGCATTGACCTGTTTGATGTTTTCGATAAATAGTTGCTTGAAGGCCTCTTCGGGTGTGCCGGAGATGATTGATTTTGCAATGCCCGAAAGCTTTGATGCAACCAGCATATAGGCCCACATGGGAACAATGGCATCGGTTGAACAATAGACTGCAACGTCCTTGTTGTTGTATTGAGTCCAATCATGCTGGTCAAGCGCCTCCCTGAATTCTTTCTCTTTCAGCAGCATTTCCATAAAAAGGAAATTTTTCAAGTTGAACGGCATTGGCTCCGTAGACGGGTAATATTTTTCAAGGTCGATGGTGATCAAACCGCTTTCTGCAACCTTGTTCCTGATCTCTTCCATGGTGTAAAGTTACCTAAAATGCAGCAGCCACCCTTGGGGGTGGCTGTGCGTTTGTTTTCTCATGAGCAGTATGTGATCAATATCCGGCGTCCCTTCTTTTATCAACGATTTTCATTGATTTTTTCAAAGACTCCATCGTACTGTATCCTGCGAATTGCTTCATTTGTGACTCAAGTGCCTTCTTTTGACCAACAAAATCAATTGTTGAAGAAGGAAGAGCACCGACCTGATTTACTTTAATATAGAATACACCATTCTGACCGTCAATCACGTCTGATGTATTAGACAAATTCTTTTTATTAAACGCTGCACCAATTACTTTTGTTTCTGAACCAAGGTTGGGAACAAAAGGATCGGCAAACCTGACCGTGTCTGTTCTTCCGGTTGTTCCACCGAGCAAAGCAGCCAATTTATCAAGGTTTTTCTCTGCTCCGGCCTTTTGGGCAACCATTTCGGCCTTTTTCTTGTTCCTAAGGGTTGGTTCTACCAACACCCTTGCAACCGTTGCGGGCTGAACACCTTCTTTGATCTCATTGGTAACCATGGCTACCACATATTGGTCTTTGAGGTCGAATGGCTCTGAAACGGCTCCTGTTTTGTTTTCAAATATCCATTTTACAATGGCCCTGGAAGAAAGTGGACCAGCGCTGTAATCCAACTCCTTGATGTTGTCGGCTGTCAACTTGTTGATTTTCATCTTTGCAACAGTTTCGTCGAAAGACTTCTGGTCCCTGCTGCTTCCTACAAACTGGGTTGCGGCAGAAGAAGCTATAGCATCTGTTTCTTCACTGGCCACAATTGGCTTGGCCAGATAGGCAACCTTGTAAGCCTCTTCGAAGTTTTTCTGGTTCAATACCTCTATGATGTGGTAACCGAACTCGGTTTTCACCACCTCCATGCTTCCTTTTGGTTTGTTGAAAATGAAGTCTGCAAACTCTTTTGCCAGGTTCATGTCAACAGAAGAGAAATCATATTCTCCACCCTTGGCCTTGCTTCCTTGGTCATCGCTGAGGGCTGCTGCCAAAGCGCCAAAGTTTCCGCCAGATTTGATCACGGCATAAATGCTATCGATACTCTTTTTGGCTGCGCTGTCGCTGCGCCTTTGCTGACCCGTTTGCGGATCAACAATTCCAACGAGGATATGCCTGCATTTTACAGAGTCGGGCAATGATTTTGATTGAATTTTTTTAGCGATTACATAGCTTCCGCCATCGAGGTAGGGGCCGGCAACGGAACCAACAGGCAAGGATATGATTGTGTCCCTGGCACCCATCTGAAGTTTTGACTTCAGGGCAAATCCATCAAAAAATGGAAGAGAGGTATTGTTTCTTGTAACAAAACTCTTTGCATCGGGTGCAGCATAGAATGAGGCCTTCAGCTCATTCAACTGGTTGTAAACCCTTGCAGAATCTTGTGGTGTTGCGTTTGCATTGAATGATACATAAGCAATGCTTTTTACGTGCTCCTGCTTGAATTCATCTTTGTGTTTTGCAACATAATCACTGATTTCACTGTCGCTCACTTTAACGGTGCTGTCAGCGATGGTGGTATAAGGAACACCAACAAAAGATATTGAAGCAAAAGAAGCATTGTCTGCTGCCATTTTCTCAAGCATCCACTTGGGAACATAAGAACCCTGTGTAATCAGGGAAGTATATTTTTGAGAAAGAAGGTTGATGCCAATGGGCTTGATCAATTGCTCTTCAATATTCAAGGCATCTTCTGGCTTTGAACTCTTTTTGACATTTGTAAACCAGTTTCTTGCAGCGTTTACATCATAGAGGCCCGTTGCCTTATCGGCAAACATTTGTTTGAACTCCTGTGGGGCATCATCAGAAAACAGTACAGCACCCAGTTCTTTGGGCGTAACCGCTAATCCTAGCTTCGCAGCTTCTCCATTGATCATTTCCTCTTGCACATATGAATTCCAAACGTTTTCAACAATTGTTTGGGTCATCATTTCGTTGGTTTGCATGCCCTGAGAACGGTAGTTTTGTTCAACCATGTTTACCTTCTTACTGAAGTCCGCCAGTTCTACATCTTTTCCGTTGATGGATCCTGCTGTTGTAGCCTGTCCGTCAAACATGCTTCCGCCCTTGCCTACAAATGCATCCTGAACCAAAAAGCCGATCAAGCTGATCGCGATCATTGTAGTAAGCAACACTGCTGCCTTATCCCTGATTTTCTGAATAATTGACATACTATATATATTATTATAAGAGTTGGCAAAAATAGGGTAAAAATGGTTATTAACAAATTGTGGAAAACGCCCCGGGACCAAGAAATTTAATTGAATTTTTTGCTGTTTTAGGCTGTTCAGGGAAATTTTTTGGTTTTCCACACCCATCTGTTGATATCCTGGTTTTTGTGTGGATTACTGGCCTTTCTTGAATTGAATATTGTGGATTATTTTGAACAAGTTGGGGTTTAAAACTGAATTTGCTGTTTT
>CANHSD010000286.1 GCA_947463105.1 Chitinophagaceae bacterium | reverse complement strand
TACTTCTTTTTTGGTAACATTCACTGCGTTATCGAGGAGCTGAGGATCAACTTTACTGAGGATATCAAATGATGGCATAGATACGCTATTTAGTGTTTAAGGTAAATTTCCGTCCTGAATCAACCCATAACCAGGCGCCAAATATGAATAGCATGACTGAAATGAGTTCTGCCTGTGTAGGATGCATTCCCAAAAGGTCATAGGTTGAGTTGACTCGTATTTTTTCGATGAGAAATCGTTCAATTCCATTCAACATCAAATAAAGACCAAACATCCTCCCTGGGGCAACAATTCTTTTTCGAAGTGACCAGAGCAAAATGAACAGCAGTGTTGAAGCGATGATTTCATACAAGGTGGTTGGAAAAACCGGTGGGCTGAGTTGTGCACAGTAGTTACCTGTACAATCCTTCATGGGTACCCCTACACCGTTGACATTGTGGGGGAAATTGTAGGCCCAAAACCAATTGGGTAAAATGGAGGAGCCTTCAAAGGAAGTATGTGGAATATTGTCTATGCTGCCGTATTCAGCAACAAGTTGCCTTGTGTATTCAGGATACTGCAGGAGGGATTTGTCAAAATCTCCTGGGGTGGCCAGTTCAATGGAATTGGCCTCACCGACTTTGTAGGCACTATTGAAAATACCCCAATCACCGTCACCTGAAAAATGACAACCCATCCTGCCTATAGCATAAGCAATCATCAATGCTGGAGCGGCGGAATCTATCAAATGCCTGGTACCTATTTTTTTACTTCTTGCAAATAAAATAACAGTTATGGCAGCAACAATCAATCCCCCATAAAAAGTCAGGCCACTTGGTGCCAGTAGGTTGCCAATCGGGTCCTGGATAAACCTTTCCCAGTTTTCCAGATTGTCAAAAACTTTTGCACCGATGAAACCAGCAATGGCGGCATATACAGTGATATCTCCAACCCTTTCATGGGGGTAAACCTTTACCTTCCTTTCTTCCGGTTTAGTCAAGGCCTGTTTCTTTTTTTCATGGTATTTTAACCATGAAAAAAGGCCTCCCAGGAGTAATCCTCCAAAAAGGCTTCCTTTCGAGGAAAAAATATAATCCTGAGGATTGACCTGGCTGTCATTGAGGAATACACCCAATATTTTATATCCTACCACGAACCCAAAGACAAAGTTGAAAATCAGCTCAGCCTTGCTTGCTGGTTTTCCCACTATAATGGTTTCTTCCATTGGGGTAAGAAGCCCTGACTGTTCTCTGCGTTTCAACTCTTTAGAGAGAAAAACAGCAGCAACAACAAAGGCGATGGCAACCAACAATCCAAAAGTATTGATGTACTGGGTAAAGTCCCAGGGTTCAATGCCTAGGGCATCCTTCAGGAAAAAATAAAGATTAGGGTACATAGGATCAATTGCAGTATTCTTCGTAGGCTGCCATGAGGTTTTGTGCAATCATCTGGGCAGGCCTTCCTTCGATCTGATGTCTTTCAATCATGTGCACCAGTTTACCATCCTTGAAAAGGGCAACAGCTGGTGAAGAGGGAGGATAAGGCAAAAGATGTTCTCTCAAACGCTGTACTGCTGCAAGATCAAAGCCGGCAAAGGCAGTGGTCAGATGGTCTGGTCGCTTGGCCGAATTGTGCACAGACATGAGGACACCTGGTCTTGCACTACCCGCTGAACAACCACAAACAGAGTTAACAACTACAAGGGTTGTGCCTGGGGCAGACAAAATTTCGTCTACTGATGCGGGGGATAAAAGTTCATCAAAACCGTTCTCTGTAAGCTCTTCTTTCATTGGAATCACTATTTCTGCTGGATACATATTGTTAAGATTTTCAGCGAAGTTACACATTTGCCGGTTTTGAGTTAATTTCGTTCCAACAAAGTTTGATTTGAAAAGCATACTTGTTTTTATTACAGCCATTTTTCTACTTGGAACAGCTTTTTCCCAGGAAATCAAGCAAGACACCCTGATTGTCAAGCAAGACACCCTGGTTGTCAAGCAGGATACCCTATTGCCTGTTCCTCCAGAACCCATCAACCTGGACTCGGTGCTCAGGATCATTAACCTAAACCCATTCTTCACGCTTCAGGTTGACTCTACTTTATTTTATGACCTCAAGATCAACAAACCTTCTGAATTCTATTTTTGGTACCTTAAAAACGCTCCAATAGGTGTTAAAATAGACAAGAACACCGGATTGCTTTATTTTAAGGCAGAAAAATCATATTTCAAAAGCGGAAAACTTAAATATGATATTCCTTACAACGTTGAGGTAGGTGTACAGAACCTGAGGGATGCAAAAGACCGCATTGAGTCAGGGTTTACCATCATGTTTTACAGCACAGAAGTAGTTGTTTCAAAGTTGAAGCCTACCATTGGCAATACTGTACTTCTTGAAGAGGGGGATTCTATCAAATTCAGGGTTCAGTGTGAAACAGGTAGTTTTCCTGTTGAGCAAATCACCATCAATTCCAACCTACCCATTAGCAATTTCAAATCAGTCAACAAATGCGATGATGAGTTTGGCTGGATGGTTCCTTATGATTTTATCCGGGAAAATGATACTGCCCGACAGAAAATCCTTGTGCTTCAATTCATTGGAACTGACAAATTCAGGAACAGCGATACGGCAACAGTAAGGGTTTTTATCCGTCCTGGCATCAACTACCCACAAAAAAACCAAGAACATCTTCAGGTTACCAATGAAATGAAAAAATATGTCACCAACCTTAAACTGACATTTTTTGTCATCAGTACAAACATCAAAAAAACAAAAAATACAAGAACAGGTTTTGATATTACGGGTTCATCTACAGCTATGTTGGGTACCATCATCTCCAGTACCGGAACTTCAACTGGTGCAAAAAATATGGGCAAGGTATTGCCTTCAGTAGGACTTACCCTTGTTCCGGTAAAAGAGGCCGTATCTCCCAACAAAGTTCAGGAACAAAATACTGCTTCTCAGGTCAGGGCAACGATCAAAAGGCTTGATTACATGGTCACAGAGAACATGACCATTGGTGATCGGGATCCGGATATTCTTGCCAAGACAAAAAAAATGAGGGATGAACTTAAGCAATCCCAGCTACAGCTGGTAGACCTTCCATTGGTCGAATTTGACCCTCGTTACTCCCAGGATGATGCTGAAAAATACTTCAACAATCCCAAAGTAAACAAGAGATACAAGCTCAAGGTCAACTAAACAATTGCAGTCTATTGGTAACCGAGAATCTTGAGCATGCTCTG
>CANHSD010000285.1 GCA_947463105.1 Chitinophagaceae bacterium | reverse complement strand
GTCTGTATTGTTGTTATGATCAGCTTGTCCATCCAAAAACAGTTTGAGTTTTTTTGAAACAATGTCGTTTTCAAAACCCCGCAACAGAAGGTATTGCCGGGTCTTGGATTGCTTTACAAATACGGTATTCCCGGGGCCTCTCAAAGATGTCCACTTTTTTTCAATCAGCCTCATCAATGTTTTTTCATAGGCGGGCAGGTCGATCTCTTCCCTTAGGGCCTTGCTGATGCTGTAGGATGATACCTGCCTTTTTTTCAACTCCATCTCAATCTTTTTCCTGCCCCATTGTTTTATCCTGAACTTTCCGCCCACAAAAGCGGCAGCGAACCGCTCCTCGTTCAAAAAATTCTCCTCGATCAGCTTGGACAAGAGCAGATTGGCATCTGACCAGGCAATGCCGTAGCCAGAAAGCTTCATCTTCACCTCCTGATGCGACCTTTCCTGAAAGGCACAAAAGTGGCGAATCTTTACATAGGCCTGTTCGGGCGTCAATACCTTTCTTTTAAAACCATATTCCTCCATCGATGGCAATTTAATCATTAACAAACGCCTCCTGGGTGGTTTTCAACATTATTCGCTGTTTTTTTACCCAAAATGTCAGAAAATTTTGACCGCTTTATACGCTGGTTGCGACTATATTTGCCTGATACAAACAAGGATAGAATATGAAATTTATTGTTTCTTCATCGGCCCTCCTCAAGCAGCTCCAGCAGATCAATGGTGTTATCGGCTCAAACAATGTTTTGCCGATCCTGGAGGATTTCCTTTTTGAGATTGAAACCAACAAACTGACGGTTGTTGCCACCGACCTGGAAACCGTCATGAAGATCCACCTTGATATTGAAGCCAAGGACAGCGGCCGCGTTTGTATTCCGGCAAAGATCCTCATGGACTCGCTAAAGAACCTTCCGAATCAGCCACTGACCTTTGATATCGACAAGAATTTTGGTATCGAAATCACCAGCGACAATGGTAAGTACAAAGTAATGGGAGAGAACCCTGACAATTTCCCCAAAGAACCTCCAGCAGACGAAACTTCTGCCTTTACCATGACCAGCCATGCTTTGTTGACAGCCATCAACAAAACAATTTTTGCAGTCAGCAACGATGATCTTCGCCCAGCGATGACGGGTGTGTTTTTTGAATTGGAAAAAAATGGCATGACCGCTGTTGCCACAGACGCACACAGGCTGGTGCGCTACAAAATAAAAGATGTGAAGTGTCCAAGAACAGACAACTTCATCGTTCCTAAAAAACCATTGAACCTGCTGAAGAGCTCTCTTCCAGACAATGAAGACGAGATTGCAGTATCATACAACAGCAACCATCTTTTTGTGACGCATGGCACAGTTGAACTTTCTTGTCGCTTGCTGGACGCCCGTTTTCCCGATTACAAGGTGGTGATTCCGGCAGAAAATCCTTACAGGATGACGATTTCGCGCCAGGACTTCCAGTCTGCCCTTCGTCGCGTAAGCATCTTCAGCAACAAGAGCACCAACCTGGTTACTTTGAGCATTTCTGGCAGCGAACTTCAGTTGCTTGCCCAGGATGTTGATTTCAGTTTCGAAGGAAACGAAAGGATGTCTTGTCAATATGATGGCGAAGACATTACCATTTCCTTCAACGCCCGCTTCCTGGTTGAAATGCTTGGAAGCACCGATAGCGAAGAGGTTCGCATGGAACTGTCAACCCCTACAAAAGCGGGTCTGATCAAACCTGTAGAACAAGAGGAAAACGAGGATTTGCTGATGCTTGCCATGCCTTTGATGTCTAACTAAAAAACAAATTGATATGGATGCGTTGATCTCCTATTTCAGCGATCTTGAAAAAAGACCCCTCGAAAGAGCGGGTTTTTTTATAGCCGGCATGGTGTTTTTGTGGATCATTGAAAATGCGATACCCCTGTTTCAATCCGAATACAAAAAAAGCAAGGGCCGGCATGCTGCCACCAACATCGCTTTCACTGCCATTCACTTCATCATTCATACCCTCCTTGCTGGGGGCATCGTATTCATCGCCGGCTGGACGAATGAGCACCAATTCGGATTGGTTCATTGGTTGAGCCTCAGCCCATTGGCGCTGATCATCACGACCTGCCTGGTCCTGGATTTTTTTGCAGGATGGCTTTGTCATTTTGTAGAGCATCAGGTGCCGCTGTTCTGGCGTTTTCATATCATCCACCATGCAGACAACAACGTGGACGTAACCACCGGTCTTCGCCACCACCCACTGGAATCGGTTTGGCGTGGTGTCTTTTTCTACATCGGGATCTTTGTGGCGGGGGCGCCCATGTTTGCTGTATTGTTGTACCAAACAGCTCTTGTTTTCATTACGGGTTTTACGCATGCCAACATCAGCCTGCCGAAGTGGCTGGATAAAATACTGAGCTGGTTCCTGGTTTCTCCTAACATGCACAAAGTGCATCACCACTGGAAACAGCCTTATACTGACAGCAACTATGGTGCCGTTTTTTCGATCTGGGACAGGTTGTTGGGTACCTTCATGAAGCTCGATCCGTCCAAGATCCGCTATGGACTCGATCAATACTATCCAAACGAAAAAGACGAGGATTTTATCAGGCTGCTGAAAAGACCATTTCAAAAATTAAAATAAGGGTGAAAAATATTGCTGTCATTCCCGCCCGCTTTGCGGCCAGTCGTTTTCCTGGCAAACTAATGCAAAGAATTGGTGAAAAAACCATCATCAGGATGGTATATGAAAATGCCGTTGCGATGAATCTCTTTGATGAAGTCCTGGTCGTTACCGACAGCGATGACATCATGAACGAGATTCTTTCTGCTGGCGGGGCTGTAACAAAAAGCACCAAAGACCACCAGAGTGGAAGCGACAGGATTGCAGAAGCCATCGAAGCAATGGATGTTGATGTAGTGGTGAACATTCAGGGGGATGAACCTTTTGTTGAAAAAGAGCCGCTCCAGGACCTGCTCAACTGCTTTAACAATCCTGCCGTAGCGGTTGCATCGGTCATGAAAAGATTCGGGGAAGGAGATGTGCCAGAAAACCCCAACCAGGTAAAGGTGGTTTGCAATAAAAACAATGATGCGCTCTATTTCAGCCGTTCTCCGATTCCTTTCAAACGCAACCGCAGCGCAGACCTGCCTTATTTTAAGCATGTTGGCGTCTATGCCTACAGAAAGGAAACCCTGATCAGTTTCACCCAGTGGCCCATGGGTGCACTTGAACAAGCCGAAATGCTTGAGCAGTTGAGGTATCTTGAAAACGGGGTTG
>CANHSD010000284.1 GCA_947463105.1 Chitinophagaceae bacterium | reverse complement strand
TGCCATTGAAACCGATACCCAGCCAATGGTTGATGCAGTAGAAGGCAGAAAGGCCGTGGAGATTGTATTGGCCATTTATGAAAGTGCAAGAACAGGAAAAATGGTCCACCTCCCTCTTCCATAAATCATCAGTCAATCAGCACCATGGCACCCATCCAACAGTTTACCGCAGACCGTTTGCATGTCAATGTTTATACTACCCGAGAGCAGATGGGCATGGCTGCGGCTACTGAAGCAGCAGCAGCCATCAAACAGCTACTGAACAGTAAAACATTTGTCAACATCATTTTTGCAGCAGCTCCATCTCAAAATGAAATGCTCTTTCATCTTTCAGTTGCTGATGGAATTGAATGGAGCAGGGTGAATGCTTTTCACATGGATGAATATGTAGGACTGAACGAAAATGCTCCACAGCGATTTGGATATTTTTTAGACCAGGCCATTTTTGGAAAGCTGCCATTTCATGAAGTACATTATATCAACGGAAACGCATCCAACCCAGAAGAAGAGTGCAGTCGCTATGCCGCATTGCTGGAAGCCAATCCTGTAGACATCGTGTGCATGGGTATTGGAGAGAATACCCATATCGCCTTCAACGATCCGCATGTGGCGGATTTCAACGATCCTTCTATGGTAAAGCTAGTCGCGCTGGATGAAGTCTCAAGGATGCAACAGGTCCATGATGGATGTTTTGCATCCATTGAAGATGTTCCCCAAACGGCCATCACCCTTACTGTTCCTGCATTGATACGGGCAGCATCCATCTTCTGTGTGGTGCCGGGCATCAACAAGGCAATGGCAGTAGACCATACGATCAATGCAGACATTAGTGCCTTGCATCCCTCCACCGCATTGAGGTTGCATGAAAATGCGAGGCTTTATTTGGATGTGAACAGTGCGTCGCTGATGAAACATCATCCTATCTCTCTGGGCAATTGATAAATGAAAAGCTTAATATTGATCAAAATATAATGATTTTACGATATGTTCCGTGCAATCACTTGTCTCATCTTTTCAATGCTCTGGATTTTGACTACCAATAGCCAGCACAAACCTAATCAATTGACCAATTGGAAGAAGGTCGGAGAATTTCCCGCCACAAATGGCGTTCCCTCAATAGGCCTTGCAGGACAAAGTGCAGGAGTGTTTGCAAACTTCATGATTGTTGCCGGAGGCACGAACTTCCCAGATAAAATGCCCTGGGAAGGAGGTAGAAAGGTTTATTATGACGATGTTTTTTTCTATGCTAAAAACGCCAAAGGCTTACTGACTTTTTCTGGGAAGTATAAACTACCAATGAACCTTGGTTATGCTGCAACGGCATCAACTGAAAAAGGTTTATTCATCGCCGGTGGTGAAAATGAAACGGGAATACTCAATAAGGTCATGATTTTGAAGGTATTCAAGGATAATGACGAAGTAACTTTTTTGCCCGACCTTCCAATCCCCTTGACGAATGCAATGGCTGTGGCATACCAATCAAGGGTATACATCATGGGCGGGGAAACAGTTTCAAAGGTATCCGACAAGGTATTTGTGATCGACTTGAACAATACCAAAAATGGATGGACTTCATTGCCTCCACTTCCGCATCCCATAAGCCATAGTATATGTGTGTTTTTCAATGGAAAAAAGACCAAAGGCATTTATGTTCTGGCTGGTCGTGCCAAGAAACAAAATGGCATCAGCGATTTGTATTCCACCAACCATTTCTTTGACATCAACACAAAACAATGGACATTGAAAGCACCACTGCCTTATGGGTTGTCTGCGGGAACAGGTTTGCTTGATCCTGCCGGCAGGGTATTGATTTTTGGGGGAGACAGGGGCGAAGTCTTTTCGAAAGTTGAGGCGCTGGTTGCTCAAAAAAACAGTCAAACAGATCCATTGGCAATTGAAATACTGGACAAAAAAAGAGTGGTCCTTCAATCAACCCATCCGGGATTCAGCCATGAAATACTGACCTATGACATTGAACATGATCGCTGGAATGCCATAGGCAGATTGCCATTCCCAACACCGGTAACTACCCATGCATTCATTTGGGATGATTTCATCATGATTCCAGGTGGAGAGATCCGCGCAGGTGTCAGAACCCCCAATATTTTTTCTCTTGAATTTAAACCAAATAAATGAGCAATTCCAAAAACTACCCATGGATTCTAGTCTCACTGCTTTTTGGCGTTGCACTCCTGAATTATATGGACAGGCAAATGATTGCCACCATGCGCCCTGCCATGCAGATGGACATCGAAGAGCTGAAGCAGGCCACCAATTTCGGGAGGCTCATGGCCATTTTCCTCTGGGTTTATGGGGCGATGAGTGCTTTCTCTGGAATCATTGCTGACCGCATCAGCCGCAAATGGTTGATCATAGGCAGTCTTTTTGTTTGGTCTGCCGTCACTTTTTCCATGGGCTATGCACAAACCTTCAATCAGTTGTATGTGCTGCGCGCCATCATGGGTTTCAGTGAGGCATTGTACATCCCTGCTGGCTTATCATTGATTGCAGATTTCCACACAGATAAAACAAGGTCTCTCGCCATTGGCATCCACATGTCGGGCATCTATATGGGACAGGCCCTGGGCGGATTTGGTTCCACTGTTTCAAAGTATTATTCCTGGCAAAACACTTTCATTTTGTTTGGTTTGATCGGGATGATTTATGCCATGGTGCTTATCCTTTTTCTGAAGGATAAAAAAAGAGAAACCAGTGTTTCCGAAAACGCGCTCAAGCCCAATAAAAACTTTTTTTCAGGACTGACATCGCTCCTCGGCTCCTTCCATTTCTGGATCATCGTGCTCTATTTTGCTGTGCCCAGTCTGCCGGGTTGGGCCATCAAGAACTGGGCCCCAACTTTGATCGCTCAGAACCTGAACATTGAAATGTCTGTTGCCGGTCCTTTGACCACCATCTCCATCTCCATCTCTTCCTTGCTTGGGGTGATTGTGGGTGGAATCCTTTCTGACCGGTGGTTTCAGGTCAACAGCAGGGGAAGGATTTACACAGGCGCGATTGGTCTTTCACTGACCATTCCTGCCTTATTTTTAATGGGATATGGCTTTACCGTTTTCCACATCATTGCCGCTGCATTTTTATTTGGCTTCGGGTTCGGGATGTTTGATACGAACAACATGCCCATCCTTTGTCAATTCGTGAAGCCCAACCAACGTGCAACCGGTTATGGATTTTTAAATACCGCTGGCATTTTTGCAGGAGCAATGATCACCGATTACCTGGGCAAATCAACCGATGCAGGAAACCTGGGAAAGGATTTTGCGATGTTGGC
>CANHSD010000283.1 GCA_947463105.1 Chitinophagaceae bacterium | reverse complement strand
TCAAACTCCACATTCTTTTTCTTCATCTTACTCCAGATGGAGTTGATGGATTTGGGACGGCCATAGATTTCATACTCGAAGCCTGCCTTGTCCAGGCGCTCCCTCACAGGCTTGATGAATTCATTGATATACCTGGACCTTTCCCTTTTTGTATCGGCCAGCTTACGGGCAATGGTCCGGTAAATATCTGGCTCCAGGTATTTCATGGCCAGGTCTTCCATCTCGGTCTTGATAATATAAAGACCCATCCTGTGCGCCAGTGGTGCGTAAACATAGACTGTTTCTGAAGAGACCTTGAGCTGCTTTTCATGCTTCATGCTGTCCAGCGTCCGCATGTTGTGCATCCTGTCTGCAAGCTTGATCAGGATCACCCGTGGATCATCCGTTAGGGTAAGGAGTATTTTCCTGAAATTCTCTGCCTGCTGGCTGGTGTTTTTATCCACCACGGTGGCAATCTTGGTAAGTCCATCAATGATTTTGGTGATTTCGCTGCCGAACTCACGCTGGATGTCTTCAAGGCTGATGTCGGTATCCTCTACAGTATCATGTAGTAGGGCACAAATGGTGGAACGAACCCCCAAACCAATTTCCTCCACACAAATCATGGCCACAGCCAACGGGTGAAAGATATAGGGTTCGCCGCTTTTTCGCCGCATGGTTTTGTGTGCTTCTACCGCCATTTCAAAGGCAGAGCGGACCAATTCCTTGTCTCCCGTCTTCAATTTAGGCTTCAATGCCCGCAGCAACGCCCTGTAGCGGCGGACAATTTCCTTCTTCTCCTGCTCCTCAGTAAGGTCGTATTCGGGCTGAACCATATCTTTTTCCAAAGCATCCATTGAATCAAATTTACTAAAATCGTTTTGAATCATTTTTTTTCATCTGAAACTGCTACCTTTGCCACCCAATTTGAAAAGAGACAACTGTCTGTAATGCAGACAGCCCAAAATGCGGGTGTGGTGAAATTGGTAGACACGCCAGACTTAGGATCTGGTGCTGCGAGGCTTGGGGGTTCGAGTCCCTCCACCCGCACTTCTCTTTTCTCAATACAAAAAAGTATGGCAACAATCAACCGGGAGCCAATTGCTCCCCTTCACGAAAAGATCACGGTAACTGTTTCTACCTCAGATTACAACTCAAGCTACGAATCATCCCTTAAGAAATACGCCAAGTCTGCCAACATCCCTGGCTTCAGAAAAGGCATGGTACCAACTGGTGTGGTGAAAAAAATGTACGGCGCCTCCGTTTTTGCGGAAGAGGTATTGAAATCAATTGAAAATGAATTGATGAATTACCTTCAGCAGGAGAACATCTCCTACCTCGGACAGCCGATTCCGGAAGATGCCAATGATCCTGCCATGTTCAACCACAATGAACCAAAGGATTATAGCTTCTCTTTTGAAATTGGCCTGAAGCCTGAATTTACCATCCCCAATCTTGCCACCACGCCCACTACCCTGCATGTGGTAGAGGCTACCGATGAAATGATTGAAGAGGAAATTGACAGGATCAGCCGCCGTTTGGGCAAAATGACAGAGCCTGAAACAGTGACCAACGAAGAAGACGTATTGAATGTTTCCTTCCAAAAATCTGATGCCGCTGGTGTTGTTGAAGAAGGTGCTGAAAAGAAAGAAAACTCTCTCTTGTTGAAATATTTCAGCGCAGCCACCAGGGCGGCATTGATGGGAAAGAAAAAAGATGAATCCATTGTGATTCAGTTGGCTAGTGCATTTGAAGAAAAGGAACGTGAGTGGCTTGCCGGTGATCTTGGCCTGGACAAGGACAAGGCTGAAGACATGGCCCAGTATTTCCTCCTGCACATCAGCAAAATCGCTTTTGTAGAAAAAAGACCCATGGATGAGGCTTTCTTTAAGGATGCCATGCCTGGAAAAGATATCGCAACAGAAGATGCTTTCAGGACCGAGATCCGCAACCAGATTGCAGCTTATTGGAAGCAACAGGCCCAACACTTGTTGGAGCATGAAATCTTCCATATTCTGTCTGAAGAAACAAAAATGGACTTCCCTGAAACTTTCCTCAAAACCTGGTTGCTGAAAAGCAGCGAAAAGGAACAAACAGAGGAATCCGTTGAAAAAGAATTCCCTGCATTTATCAACCAATTGAGGTGGACACTGGTCAGCAATGAGATAGGTAGCCAAAATGCCATTCAGGTAGCAAGGGAAGAAATCATGGACAGCATTCGCCAGCAACTCATGGGATATTTCGGATCCATGAACATGGGTGGCAACTACGAGTGGCTGGACAGCTACGTTGAAAAAATGATGAGCGATAAGCAACAGGTTGAAGGCGCTTATCAGCGTGTATTCAGCTCAAAGGTCCTTGAATGGGCCGCTTCACAAGCCCAACCCACTGAGAAAATAGTCAGTCCTGCTGAATTCCAGGAATTGCAGGGTAAGCATAACCATTGATTGGTTCTGCCACAGGTAAGAGGTTTAGGGGTTAATGAAATTGGGATTAAGCACTTATTCCCAAACTTCTAACCCCTAAACCTCTCAACATTCATGGCATTTTGTCCGCTTTTGGCCCGGGCACGTTATTTGGTCACTAATTGTATTAATTTGCTTAAACAAAATCCTGATCATCATGAACCTTGGTAAGGAATTCGAAAAATTTGCGATAAAGGACAGGGGAATTTCCAGCAATACCCTTCATGGATATACCAACCACATGGTTACCAACCTGACCCCTAATATCATAGAGGAACGCCCGATGAATGTTGCAGTGATGGATGTGTACAGCAGGTTGATGATGGACCGCATCATTTTCCTGGGGTACCCTATCACCGATGAGGTGGCCAACATCATCACAGCACAGTTGTTGTTCCTTGACAGCACAGACCGTACACGTGACATCCAAATGTACATCAACAGCCCCGGTGGCTCTGTATATTCTGGAATGGGCGTATACGATACCATGCAATACGTTACTCCGGATGTTTCAACCATCTGCATTGGTGTTGCAGCCAGCATGGCAGCAGTATTGATGTGTGCAGGAACTGCAGGCAAAAGAACTGCATTGAAACATTCCAGGATCATGATGCACCAGCCCAGCGCAGGTGCAGGTGGGCAGGCCAGTGATATTGAAATCACGGTTTCCCAGGTCAGGAAATTGAAACACGAGTTGTATGAAGTAGTTTCTGAGCACAGTGGCCAGCCGATCGAAAGGATAGAAAAAGATTTCGACAGGGATTTCTGGATGACTGCGCTGGAGGCAAAAGAATACGGCCTGGTAGACGAAGTGCTCTTGCTTAACCCTAAAAAGAAGAAAGCCTAAAC
>CANHSD010000282.1 GCA_947463105.1 Chitinophagaceae bacterium | reverse complement strand
GGGTCACTGTTATCAATTTATTGTGAGGCAATAATCTATCGAGTAGCAAATTTTCCTATTTGCCTTTCAGGGTTTTATTGATGGTGTCCACCAATCCATCATTGGCTGTATCATGTCCAAGTTGCCAGAACATGATGCCTCCCAATTTTCGCTGCATGACATATCTTGTTTTTGCTGCAATGGATTGTTTGTTGTCAAACGTGGCGAATGATTTGTCTTTGGCATTGTAAGCAAACGGCGCCTGGGCCTTTTCGTCCCAATACATCGTATAGCCACTGTTTTCAGAGACGCGGGTTGGGAACTGGCTGTATCCTATAAAATGTTTGAAGGTCCCTTTTTGGTAAAGTCCATTGTTTTCTGGGGGCACACCTTCCCAGGTACGGGCGTAGAATGCTGCACCCACAATCAGTTTTTTTGAGGGGATGCCCATGTTGAGCAAACTGCTCACACAATTGTCGGTTGACTCCTTCTGTTTGTCAGTGCTGTACAACGCAGTGTGGTGGCCTGTTACAGTAGAATATCCTCCAACAAGATCGTAGGTCATCAGGTTCACGTAATCAACAAGGGGCATGACTGATTTCCAATCCACCGACTGATCAATGAATTTTTGAAAACCCCCTGCGGCAAAAGTAATTGTACTCTTTTTGCCCAATTCCTTGCGCAAAAGCCTGAGCAGTTCAGTAAAATTCTGTTTGTCTTCAGGAACAAACCGATGCCCGGGAAATCCTTCAATGGTGGGATATTCCCAGTCCAGGTCAATGCCATCAGACCCAAAATATGCTGTCAGGGATTTCACGGATTGCACAAAATCTTCCCTGCCTTTTGCTGTACCAAAAACGGCTGAACACGGGGCACATCCTCCCCATCCACCCAGGGACAACAATACTTTCAGGTCCTTGTTTTGTTTTTTCATGGCCACCATCTTCTTTATCAGGAGCGTGTCTTTTTCCCCACGAAGTTTCAGGTCATTGCCATTGAGTCTCCCAAAACAATAAATGATATGGGTGAAGTTTTTTGCATTGAAGCTGTCAATTGCAGCAAGGCCTCCTGAGTAGTAAGCGATGACTGCTTTTTTTTGTGCTGATGTTGTTTGTGGTTTGGTGAAACCCAATATCAATAAAAGAAAAAGGCTGGTTATTCTGTATGCCATGATTGAAAAAGTAGTTGAGTGATTCAAATCTAAATAAATTAACGATGCACTCTTGAAATTAATCATTCCATTAAATGTGTAAATTACATTTATATATTATGACGGAAATATTTGCATTACACTCCAATTCAGAATGGTTGCTGATTCTCCTGGCTTCCTTCATCATTGGCCTCACCAAAGCCGGACTCAAGGGTGTTGACATGCTCAGTGTAACGCTGATGGCCATTGTGTTTGGAAGCAAGGCCTCAACAGGGATTGTCTTGCCCTTGCTTTGCCTGGCGGATATTGCAGCTGTTGCCTATTACAACCGGCATGCTGAATGGAAGCATTTCAAAAAGTTCACACCCTGGATGTTGGTGGGTATTGTGCTGGGGGTTTATTTGGGGCAGGACATGGACGAGGCCATTTTCAGGAAGATCATGGCCATCATCATTTTGTTGACCATTGTGATTACATTGGTGATGGAATATAGAAAATCACAGGAAGTTCCCCGTCATCCATTGTTTGTTGTTTCTACAGGGCTGGCAGCCGGTTTCACCACGATGATCGGCAATCTGGCGGGGGCATTTTCCAATCTTTATTTTCTTGCCATGCGGGTAGACAAGAACAGTTTCATTGGAACCGCTGCCTGGATTTTTCTGATCATCAACCTTGTTAAATTTCCCTTACAGGTCTTTTTTTGGAAGAACATCACCATACAGAGCCTGAAAATAGATGTATTACTGGTTCCAACCCTTGCCATTGGTTTTGTGGCCGGAATCTTCATTGTCGGAAAGATAAGGGATGAGCAATACCGCAAGGTGGTTTTGATCCTCACACTTGTAGGATCGATCCTGATGTTGTTGAGGCGGTAGTTGAACATAGACCAGCAAAAAGCAATGCTTCCCTATCCCCCTGTCCTTCTAATCTTCCCCTAACTTTGCCTAGTAATTTTAAATTATCATTCATGATCAGATACATCAGTGTATTGCCTTTCTTGTTCGTTTTCAATTCAGTTTTTTCACAGGTTGAAAAAGATAATTTTAAGTTGGCAAGTAACAAGTTTGCAGCCTTTTTTAACGAGAACAAATACGACAGTATTGTTGCCATGTTTTCTCCTGAAATGAAAACAGCCTTGCCCATTGAAAAATTCACCCCGCTCTGCGCAGGCTTGAAAAACCAGTTGGGGTCAATCAGGAAAACAAGGTTTGTCCGGTTGCAGCAAACAACAGCTTTTTACGAAACAATTTTTGACAAAGGTGTTTTGGGTATGAACATGGTTTTAAACAACAGGAATGAAATTGCAGGCTTGTTGTTAAAGCCTTATACCGAAGCAAAGGCCATCGAAAGAAATTCAACCCCCATGTTCCTCCCTTTTAAAGGAGTTTGGACAGTATTTTGGGGAGGAGACACAAAAGAGCAGAATTATCATGTGGAAAGCCTTGCACAAAAGAACGCATTTGATATCATGGTATATGATGAAAGGGGCTCTACACACAAAGGGAACGGGCTTATCAATGAAGATTACTATGCGTTTGGGAAAGAGCTTTTTGCGCCATGTGATGGAGAAGTTGTTTTGGTCGTTGATGGAGTAAAAGACAATGTACCGGGAATCTTAAATCCTATTTACATACCTGGAAATACCGTGGTGATAAAGACCTCCAAGGGGGAGTATGTATTTTTTGCACACTTCAAACAACATTCAATTGTTGTCAAACAAGGCCAACAGGTAAAGACCGGTGAATTGCTGGGCCTCTGTGGCAATTCTGGCAATTCATCTGAACCACACCTGCACTTTCATCTTCAAAATGTAGAGGACATGATCTTGGCAACTGGCGCAAAATGTTTTTTTGACAAGATCAAAGTCAATGGCGTATTGCGCTCAGATTATTCACCTGTCAAAGGAGATAAAATTGAGACTGTGCGGGAATAGAATTAATCGAAAAAACATCTTTTTTTCCAATGCATTTTGTATTTCTATCATCAAATTCTTCCACATGCAAACCATCACCGTCAAGGCCACCATCAATTCGTCTATCAATACTGTTTGGGATTTCTGGACCAAGCCGGAACACGTCATGCAATGGAACAACGCCAGTCCTGATTGGCATTGTCCTTCAGCCACCAATGACCTAAGGGTTGATGGCGAGTTCCATTACATCATGGCGGCCAAAG
>CANHSD010000281.1 GCA_947463105.1 Chitinophagaceae bacterium | reverse complement strand
ATTGATCAACATGATTACTGGTACAAAAAACCTGGCCAAAACATCCTCCACTCCAGGCAAAACCCAATTGATCAATCATTTTGCCATCGACAGCAAGGCAAAAGACAATGCGCCAATGTTCCATTGGTACCTGGTGGATTTGCCTGGCTATGGATTTGCCAAAGTTTCTGCATCCCAACGCAAAAAATGGGAGAAGATGATTGAAGGATTTCTGAGAACACGAGAAACCCTTGTCAATGTTTTTGCTTTGATTGATGCAAGGCATTCACCCCAGCAGATCGATCTCGATTTTATCAACAAATTGGGAGAATGGCAGGTTCCCTTTTCAATCGTATTTACTAAATCTGACAAGGAAACCCAGAAAGTGGTGAGTGCCAATGTAAAGGCATTTACGGATGCGATGCGTGCCCGCTGGGCTGAACTGCCTGCTATTTTTGTAACCAGTGCAGAGAAAAGAACAGGAAGGACACCCCTGTTGTCTTTGATCAACACCTTGAATGATACGGCTAAAGAGGAAATAATAAAGCCTCAGGCATGATCATTCCTGCGCGTATTCCCAGCATCATAACCTGGCTTTTCCCCTCCAGGGTTTGGCGAATACCAACTGCCCAAAAGGAGATATTCCTCAGCTTTGATGACGGGCCGCATCCCAGGATTACGCCAATCGTGTTAGACATGCTTGCTGCGCATGGTGCCAAAGCAAGTTTTTTTTGCATAGGTGATCGGGTGAAACAGTTTCCTGATATTTACCAACGCATTTTGGACGAAGGGCATGCTGTTGGAAACCATACATTCCACCACCTCAATGGATGGAAAACAAATGACGATGATTATGGGAGTGATGTGGAGAAAGCAGCCAAGCTCATTGATTCAAGGTTGTTCAGGGCCCCTTATGGGCGCCTGAAAGGCAGGCAAGCCCGCGCAATTTCAGCCAAGGGATTCAAAACCATCATGTGGACGGTGTTGAGTGGGGATTATGACAAGAAACTAAGCCCTGAGGAATGTGCTGAACGGGTCTTGGGAAATATTGCCCCTGGTTTTATTCACCTTTTTCATGATGCTGAAAAAGCAGAAAGAAACATGTTATTTGCTTTGGAGAAGCTGCTCGAAGCTAGCAAGATCTTGGGGTTTCGGTGTGAAAAAATTAACGAAAAGTTGATGTAGAAGCCTTTAAAAAAAAAGAGGGCCTGAGTAGAAACTCTGGCCCGTTTTTAATCCGTACCCTATGAAAACTGGGCGAAAGATACTAAGTATTTGAATGGAATTTGCAAATTTTGAACCCCAATTGACATGATAGATACCCATAGCCATCTCTATTTGCCTGATTTTGAAGAGGATTTACAAGCTGTTATAAACAGGTGCAAGGCCATAGGAATTGAAAAAGTGTATTTGCCTGCTATTGATTCTTCCACCCACGATGACATGATGGCATTGGCGGCAGCACAGCCCGGATGGTGCATCCCCATGATGGGGTTGCATCCTTGTTATGTGACTGCAAATTATCAGCAAGAGATGAGCTTGGTGGAGTCTTGGTTAGCCAAACAGTCTTTCGCTGCCATCGGCGAAATCGGCCTTGACTTTTACCATTCAACCGAATTCAAGCAGGAGCAGATGGATGTTTTTGTCTGGCAAATGAATTTGGCCATGCAGCATGACCTGCCCATTGTGATTCACTCACGGAGTTCAATAGATGAATGCATCAAGTTGATTGCTGAACATGGCAAGGGAAGGATCAAGGGTATTTTTCATTGCTTTGGAGGGGATGAGAGGCAGGCCAGGAAAATCATTGATCTTGGCTTCATGCTGGGAATTGGCGGAGTGGTTACTTACAAGAATGCAGGTTTGGCAAAACTATTAGAGACATTGCCTTTGGATGCGCTTGTCCTGGAAACTGACTCTCCCTACCTTACCCCCGTTCCATTCCGGGGCAAACGGAATGAAAGCAGCTACCTGACCTATGTTGCGGCAAAAATCGCCGAGATAAAAAGGATGACTATTGAAGAGGTTGCGCTTGCAACCACCAATAATTCGAAAAAAATCTTCCGACTCTGAGCGAATACTTTTATTTTTGCAATCCACCGAAGGAGATTTGTCCGAGTGGTTGAAGGAGCACGCTTGGAAAGCGTGTAAACGGGAAACTGTTTCGAGGGTTCGAATCCCTCAGTCTCCGCCAGACGAGCTCAAAACCCACGAATTTTCGTGGGTTTTTTGTTATCCGAACGAGCGAAGCTCGCTTCAGCGAGTTTGGGTAACAAAAAGGCCTGCGGCGAAGCCGCTTGGGTTTTGAGCGAAGTCTGAAGCATCCCCCCAAGGGGATCATGAAATAATCCCAACAATCCCTCAGTCCAGTTAGCCGCCTGGGTTTTGAGCGAAGTCTGAAGCATCCCCCCAAAAAGGGATCAGCAAAGCTAATCCCCTTTGGGAGAATCCACAGCAGCGTATAATATCTAGTGTTTAATAAGACTTTCCACTAGTTTCTTTAATTCATCTATTTGTTTTTGTTGCATATCTATTATGCTTTGCTGTTCCTGTACGGCTTTTACAATAACTGGCAATAAATTACCATAACGTGCTTCTAATTTATCTGGATTGTTCTCACTGACTAAATCAAGATTTGCGCCAATTTTTGATTGCTTTTGTAATGCCAATAATTCTTGCGCAATAAACCCAGCGGACTTAATTCCAACTTTAGCTTTGTCTCTTGTATTCCATGTAAAAACAACCGGCCTTAATTGTTTTATAAAGGGAAGACCTTCTGTAATATCTGCAATATCTGTTTTGTCTCTTCTGTCAGATAAGCTAGTAATACTACTGGTATTTGCACGCAAGACGGTTACACTTGTATTACCTAATGTTATTTCATTATTCACACCAATTGCAGAAGCTCGAGCTTCATATCCAATCATTGTATTATTTGAGCCAGTACTTAAATTGCTACCTGCATCTTTACCTATTGCTGTGTTGCCATATCCTGTGGTGTTAGAAACAAGTGCAGCTACCCCATTTGCTGTGTTACCATTTCCTGTGGTGTTTGAATAAAGTGCCCCTAATCCATTTGCTGTGTTATATAATCCTGTGGTGTTTAATTCAAGTGAACCAGTTCCGTATGCAGTATTATAATTACCCGTGGTGTTTAATCTAAGTGAAGCCTCTCCATATGCGGTATTCTGTATACCTGTTGTGTTTGAAGTAAGTGCACCTGACCCATTTGCAGTGTTAGATGATCCTGTGGTGTTGCTCCTAAGTGCACCTGACCCATTTGCTGTGTTACCATTTCCTGTGGTGTTAGAACGAAGTGCCACGTATCCACTTGCTGTGTT
>CANHSD010000280.1 GCA_947463105.1 Chitinophagaceae bacterium | reverse complement strand
CATGATAAAGTGTAAAAACGCTGAGATGGGAAATGTGCCTACGTTGTCCAAATGTTTACTGATTTTCCTGTTTTGTAATTTGATAGTTGTTGTTGTAAACGGTCAAAAATTAAAGAAATTCATTGCCGATAAGAAAGAATTCTTTTCAGCAAAATTCGAAGACAGTTCGGGTAAATCCAACTTTCTTGTGTATCCGACGTTGGCGTATACCCCTGAAACAAGAACTGAAATTGGGTTGGTGAATCTTTTCCTTTTTTATGCTAAAAATGACAAGAAAAACAGGCTCAGTGAGATCAATACATTCAGTTTTTATACAGCAGAAAAACAATATGGAGTTTGGCTGGACCATGCAATTTACGGTGATGGAGAAAAATGGTTTTTTCTTGGCAGGGGTAAATTTCAATACTTCCCCATGAAATACTATGGCATTGGAATTGCATCGCCTGAAGAAGGATACGCCGTTGTAAACAATACCAACGTACAACTTCGTGAAAGGGTACTTAGAAAAGTAAAAGGAAATCTTTTTGTTGGAGCAGAGTTTGATTTTCAAAAAATATACAATGTTGATTTTACCAAAACCAATCCAGTTAATTATGACTATCCAAGCGGGTACAAGGGCTCGACAAATATGGGTTTAGGGATGGGCTTGGTATATGATAACAGAAAAAATGTAATGAACGTGAGGGAAGGCTTGTTTGCAGAACTTGCTTTTCTCAACTATTCTGCATCGCTTGGCAGCACCAATTCATTCCGCAGCACACAGGTTGATGTCCGTTATTTTAGAAAAGGGATTAATCCCAAAGACGTCTTAGCATTGCAGGGATCTGCACTGTTGAACAAGGGGGATGCTCCTTTCAACCAGATGGCCATGATGGGAGGCGAGAGCATGATGCGGGGATATTACTTGGGGCGATTCAGGGATAAGAATATGCTTGCTACCCAGGTTGAATACAGGTTTCTTCCGTTTACATTCAGCAACCGGTGGGGAGCAGCTGCCTTCGTTTCCAGTGCTACAGTATCGCCAACTGCGATAAATTTGTTCTCATCACAATTTAAAGTGGCAGGGGGCATCGGTGCAAGGTATCTCATCTTTAAATCAAAAGATATTTTTGTGCGTTTTGATGTTGCCTTTACCCGTGAGGGTAATGGATACTATTTTTTCATCGGGGAAGCTTTTTAAGCTGCTCTTATTCATGGATAGATGGTTTTGTTTTGAAACATCCCTTTAGTGCCTTGTAATTGACCCTTTTTCATATTTTTATTCTATTTTAGAAGGCCAGTATCAATAAAAATAGTACATGTCAACACTAAAAAGGCTTTTCAAGCAAAATACACACAATTCAATATTTAAAGCGCTTGCAGGATTCGGTAGGTCATTGAACAGGTTATATGAGAATAGGAACCACGATATTTATAGCAATGGCGAAATAACTGTTTTGAAAAAAATTGCCAGAACGAATCCTTCCATTATCATTGATGCTGGCGCCAATGTTGGAGACTATTCTATATTGGCAAATCAAATCATGCCTGCTTGTAAAATATTTGCTCTTGAACCTGTGGAAGCCACCTTCCAATACTTGCTTTCAAGTATTAAAGATTTAAAAAATGTAGTGCCCATTAAAAAGGGACTATTCAAGGAGAACTGTGAATTGGCCATCAATTTATTCGATTCAAATGAACATTCATCGATATACGATATTGAGGGCTTGCCCATTGGGTCTGAGCAGCAACAAAAAATAGAACTTGTTCGGGGAGATGATTTTATAAAAGACAATCACATCGATTCGATTGACTTTTTGAAACTTGATGTTGAAGGTGCAGAATATGATGCCTTACTTGGTTTTGAAAATGCCATAAAGAATGGGGCTATCAAGGCTGTGCAATTCGAATATGGGTATATCAACATTACAACTAAGAAATTACTCATCGATTATTACAACTTTTTTGAAGCAAATGGATATGTCCTTGGTAAAGTTTTTCCGAAGATTGTAGAATTCAGGAAATACCATTTTAAATATGAGGATTTTATCGGACCCAATTTCATCGCTGTCAAAAAGACGGAGACGGAACTTATTGAAATACTCAGTAAGCCTTAGGTATTGTATTGTAAGCTTTCCCCTACAATCAAAAAGTATACTGTATCTGAAACTATGTTTCTCATGGCAACAAGATTTGATAACATGCTAGGGGAGGGGGAATAAATAAGAAATGACCAAAGAAATAGTTTCATATCCCCCTGGCCATTTAGACTTATCCACGGATGCTGCATACGGCATCCGTGATTGGACAAATGAGTAGTAAAAAAAGTGTTTTACGCCTTTTTTACTTTCTTGACTTCGATTACATCTCCGTTCAACTCGCCCTTGATGGTTACTTTCTGACCAATGAATTCTGCTACTGTTTTGGGATCTGTAATCTTAAACATTTTATCACCTACGACAAAAACAGTTGCCTTTCCACCGGCAATACATTTTTTGGCACATTCAGCATGACCTTCGTTAGCTGATTTGACACCACAATGGTCGTCGGTGATGAAGCCAGTCCAGGTTCCCTTGTCAGAGGCATTGCTGAACAGCACGGAAAAAGTGAGAACGAGTGTAAACAAATATGTTTTCATGATTTTTAATTTATCAAAATATACATCAAATTTTCGAAATATGAATTAAACCCGAAAATTAATTGTACGGTTCAACTACTTTATTGCAATTTTGTTTCAGCTTTTTTCCTCAATAATGTAACAAGGATACATTGGACTGTAAAGGTTTTTTTACTTAATTTGAGAAACTTTCCCCATAATGATTCATCGCCTCTTTTCTGAACCTTTAAACGCCCGTAATAGTGTTGCACTTGATTTAAGCGCTGCGAATGTGGAATTAAATGCATCCATCTATGGAAACACCTCTGCATTTTGCGATTACATAGAAACAAAATTAGGTGCAAAAATCGGTTATGGCGGTTACCTGGAACACCGGGTCATTTATGAATCATACGAGAATTTCGCAACGGCTTCTGAAGATTTTAGGAATATTCACCTGGGTATGGATTTTTGGACAATTGCTATCACACCTGTTTTTGCCCCATTAGAAGGAGAAGTGCACAGCTTTCAAGTTAATCATGGTCCTGGGAATTATGGTCCTACGATTATCTTGTTTCATCCCGCCGAAAAAATATACAGTTTGTATGGGCATCTGGAAAACGCAGATTTACTTGATCTGGAAGTTGGTGCACCAATAGCCAGGGGACAGCTGCTTTGCCACTTGGGAAAGCCTCATGAAAATGGGGGATGGCCACCACATTTGCATTTTCAATTGATTCGAGATAT
>CANHSD010000279.1 GCA_947463105.1 Chitinophagaceae bacterium | reverse complement strand
TTCCCCCAATTTGAATCGAGAGGCTTGTACACCATTGTTTTGTTGCAAGCCAAAAATCAGTGTGAGGAAAGGAGCCAGCATGGCCAACGAAATCAACGAAAAGAAGGCGGAAAGAATGTTCAGGATGAAATATCCGGTGACCATCCTAGGATACTTTTTGATATAATTAAAAATTACGCCCAGGCTCTTCATTATGCTGACTTATGTTTTTTCAGAATTAGCACCAAAAGTAACTAATTTTACATCCATCAAGTGATCAGTTATGGAGGAAAGCAAAAGACAGAAACAGGTGGCCGGTGTGATTCAGGAGGAAATGAACGATATTTTTCTCCGGATGGGGTTGAACATGATCAATGGCGGGATGGTCTCCATCGCGGCTGTCAAGGTTACTCCAGACCTGCTTGAGGCCAGGTTTTACCTCAGTTTATTTCAGGTAAAGGATACTGAAGCCGTGATTGCTAAAATTGAAGAGCGGAAAGGAGAATTGAGAAGACAGTTGGGCGAGAGGGTTAAACAGCAATTGAGAAGGGTACCTGAGTTGAGGTTTTTCAAGGATGACACCCTTGATCATGTGTTCAAAATGGAGGAAATCTTCAAAAAGATCAACGAAGAACGCAACAAATGAACCTTTCGATGATCCTGAAATTTTCATGGCGTTATTTCAGGGCCAAAAAATCAACCAACGCAATCAACATCATCTCCTGGGTGAGTGTGGTTGCCATCATGTTTGGCACAGCATCCCTTATCATTATCCTCAGTGCTTTCAATGGATTTGAATCACTGGTAAAATCACTCTATTCCTCTTTTTATCCGGAACTCCGGATAGGGCCAGTGAAGGGGAAAACCATTCAGCTTACACAGCAACAACTGAACCAGATCAGGGGAATTCATGGTGTTACGAACATTGCCCTGGTAGCAGAGGAGAGGGCCTTGTTGCAAAATGGATCTTTACAAACAATCGTAAACATCAAGGGGGTAGACAAACAATATGCACTGGTTTCCGGATTGCCCAACAATATCTACAGGGGCAGTTTCAATACAGGTGATGATCAGAAACCAGGCCTGGTGATGGGTGTTGGTGTCGAACAAATGCTTGGGCTGGCATCCGACAGGAGCATCTATCCAGTATCCATTTATTTGCCCAGAAAAAATATAGCATCCGCTGATCCTTCTTCTGCATTGGGCCTTGCGATGGGATACCCGCAGGGCAGCTTTGCCATTCAAACCGAATTTGACAACAAGTATGTGATTACCAATCTTGATTTTGTAAAATCATATACAGGACTGGGTGTAAATGAATTCAGTGGGGTAGAAGTCAGCACTGACAGTAGTGTTGGCTTGGAAACTATTTCGTCTACCATGAAATCCCTGTTGGGCAAGAGGTACAAAATAGAAAACAGGTTTGAGCAGAACAGGATGTTGTATACCACCATTCGCCTTGAGAAGCTTGCGATTTATGGTATCTTTTCATTGATCCTCATTGTTGCTGCCTTTAACATGGTTGGGGCATTGAGCATGCTTGTGCTGGAAAAGAAAAAAGATATTCAGGTATTGAAGGCCATGGGTGCTGACCAGGGATTGCTGCAAAAAATATTTTTGGCAGAAGGCATGTTGCTTTCATTTATTGGTATGGCTGGTGGGATGGCCATCGCATTGGGGCTCTATTATTTACAAACAAGGTTCAAGTTGGTTCCATTGGAAGGGGCAACCTTTTTGATAGATTATTATCCCGTGAAACTGATCATGACGGATTTTCTGCTTGTTGCCTCCACTGTTCTGTTGATAGGCACACTGGCTTCCTGGATGCCTGCAAGAAGGGCTGCATTGGCTGTGGTTGACCTGAGGGGGTGAGATCAATAATCTCCCATTGTTTCTGGAAGTTGTGCCAAAGCTTTTGCCAACTGATCGTCATTGGGTGCGATACCATGCCATCCATGGTCATTTTCCATGAAGTCAACACCTTTTCCCATCAGGGTGTGCATCATGATAGCAATGGGCTTACCCTGGCCAGTCAATGATTTGGCTTCTTCAAGCACCTTGACTACATCATTCATGTCATTGCCCTGCATGCTGAGGGTGGTCCATCCGAAGGCCTCAAACTTTTCGCTGATATTGCCCAGTGATATGACTTGTTCTGTCGGACCGTCAATCTGTTGGCCATTCCAATCAATTGTTGCAATCAGGTTATCAACCTTATGGTGGGCAGCAAACATTACCGCTTCCCAAATCTGGCCTTCTTGCAACTCGCCATCTCCATGAAGGGTGTAGACCAGCCTGTCATCACCATTGAGCTTTTTGGCAAGGGCAGCGCCTATGCCTACACTGAGTCCTTGCCCTAATGATCCTGAGGCAATCCTGATGCCGGGCAGGTGTTCATGGGTGGTAGGATGCCCTTGTAGCCTGGTATTTAATTTTCTGAAACTTCCCAGTTCACTGACTGGAAAATAACCAGTGCGGGCAAGGCAGGAATAAAGCAAAGGAGAGATATGTCCATTGGAAAGGAAAAAAAGATCTTCGCCAACCCCATCCATGTTGAAGGAGGGGTCATGATTCATTGTCTTGAAATACAGGGCTGTAAGGAAATCAGTACATCCCAGAGATCCCCCGGGATGTCCGCTTTGCACACCATGAACCATGCGCACAATATCTCTTCTGATCTGGGAGGCTGTTTCCTGCAATGAAGCCATGGGATGAGTATTTTCGCAAAACTAATGCATTTGGGAAATTTACGCGATCAGGAAGATTTATTTATTAAAAATCATTTTAAACACAATTTGTCAATCTAGTTTTCGTTTATAATTGTCTATCTTCAAGGGCTATTCATAGCCAATATTTTAGTAGGAAAAACCTGCTCCTGCTTTGCGTAACCTAAAATACCAACAATGGGTTTAGTCCTTTTGGCTTCTCTTGTTTCCTTTATTGTGGCGTTTACATCGATTCCCGTGGTCATTAAGATTGCTGATGTAAAAAAAATATTTGACCTTCCAGATGAGCGTAAAATACATTTTACACCCATTCCTGCTTTGGGAGGTATAGCGATTTTTGCTGCTGTCATGTTATCAGTTTCTACAATGGTATCTTTTTCAGAAAGTCCTTGTCTTCAGTATTTTCTCGGGGCTTCAGTCATCATTTTTTTCCTTGGGTTAAAAGATGATATCCTGTTGATTTCTCCCTTGAAAAAATTTGCTGGGCAGTTGATTGCTGCTTTCTTGTTGGTTTATCCAGGCAATTTTCAATTGACATCTTTGCATGGATTTCTGGGTATTACCGAATTGACCCCCATATTTTCTATGCTTTTATCCTACATAACCATCCTGGTTGTG
>CANHSD010000278.1 GCA_947463105.1 Chitinophagaceae bacterium | reverse complement strand
TTTCCTTTAGTGCATTGGGCAATGCACCCACCAGCACTACATCAGAGATGCTGAAATGACCACCAGGTTTCAGTACCCTTACTATTTCCTGAAAGACAGCATTTTTGTTTGGAACAAGGTTCAATACACAATTGCTCACCACCACATCAACTGCATTCGATGTGACGGGCATCTGTTCAATATCACCCTGCCTGAATTCAACATTATTGAAACCCCTGGCTTCAGCATTTTTTCTGGCTTTCTCAATCATGGCGCTGGTGAAATCTATGCCAATCACTTTTCCTGTGGCACCGGTTTCATGCCGAGCAACAAAGCAATCATTGCCTGCCCCGCTGCCAAGATCAACCACTACATCGCCTTCTTTGATTCTGGCAAACTGTGTTGGCAGTCCGCAACCAAGGCCCAAATCCGCATCAGCATTATATCCTTCAATCTTAGAATAATCTTCCGACATGATATTGTATACTTCTGTGCTGCAGCCACCTGCGCCACAACAAGACGACATATTGGTCTCCTTGTCTTGCAAAGCGATTTCGCTGTATTTCTGTCTGACAATTTCTTTTAATTCTGCTTCGGTTTTCATTTTGAATTGTTTATGAGTGATGAATCAACAACATTTTATATCATTCAGGGCTGGTTGTCCAAATACATTGTTCAATACAGTTTTAGCTTTTTCCCAAGCAACTTCATCGATGCAATAACAGACCGATGTGCCTTCAATTTCACCCTTGATCAGCCCTGCAGCTTTCAATTCTTTCAAATGCTGGGAAACAGTCGATTGGGAAAGCGGGATTTCATCCACGATATCACCACAAACACAGGCCTGTTTTTTGATCAGCAGATTCAGGATGAAAACACGGGCTGGATGCGAAAGGGCTTTCGCATATTTTGCCACTGTATTTTCCTCTTCGGCAAAGGCATGGTTTTTACTGGCTCCCATATTAATCGCAATATTACGATTAAATTACGAATTCACCAAAATCCGATCATTATTCCCCTTTGAATGGACAACCTGATCATCTCAAAAGCTTGTGTAAATTTTGCTACCTTCAAGGGCATATCCTAAACGCAGCATTAATACAATCGCATGTACAAATCAACCGCATTTCTTGCCTTCCTGGTGTTCTTCTCCAGCCTTGCTTTTGCCCAAACCAATGATCTTGCCATCATCAGGCAAAGGGTGATTGCAGAACTGTTTATAAATACTGTTGCTGACAATCAGGTAGAAACGATTGTTGCCAAAATGAAAGAGGATGGTAGCTTTCCGGGGATAGATTATGCTGACCTCAGCACGACTGCAGGCTTTCCACAGCAGCGGCATATCGGTGATTTGCTTTACCTGGCCCGTGTTTACCAATCCAAAACTTCTACATACCATCATTCAAAACAACTGATGGAGACCATTGAAAAGGGCCTGCGGTATTGGGCGAAGAATGATTATGTGGGAGACAACTGGCATGACAGCCAGATCACGGTACCTACCATTTTGATCAATCTGATGCTGGTGATGGGAAATGAGCTTCCAGATGACCTCGTTGAAAAGCTCCAGCCCATCATTGGAAGGGCCAACATGAGCGCATCGGGTGCGCGTCCGAGTGGAGACAGGATTGTGATTGCAGGTATCCTGGCCAAAAACATGCTGTTCAGGGAAAATTTTGTGGAATTTGAAAAGGTGATCAAAATCATTGAAGGCGAGATTAAATTTTCAACAGGAGAAAGGGGCATACAACATGACTATAGTTTTCACCATCGTCCTGACAGGGTAAACAATACTACCTCTTATGGATATGGTAAATATGCGAATGCATTTGGTGAATGGCTGGTATATGTGAACGGAACCAAGTACCAGTTTTCAAAAGAAAAGATCAACCAGTTGGTGGATTATTATATCGATGGCATCACCAAGCAATTGGTTTATGGCGTCTATGAAGATGTCAGCGTGAAGAACAGGGACATCACCAGCAAGAACAATTTTCAACCCCGTGGTACAGTGGAAATTGAACGCCTGCTGGTGGGAACAGATTACCGCAAAGCAGAACTGGAAGAATTGATCCGCCTGAGAAAAGGAACCGCAAAGCCATCAAAATCTTTTGCGAAATTCTTCTGGCAGACAGAGCATTTTGTTTTCCAACGCCCTAATTTTTATACGACCGTGCGGATGTTTTCCACAAGGAACGCGAACATGGAAATGCCCTACAATGGTCCTGGTAAACCCACCCACCACCGGGCTGATGGCACAAATTATCTCGTATTGAAAGGCAATGAATACCAGAACATCTGGCCTGTATATGATTGGCAAAAAATATCCGGTACTACGGTATTGCAGAAGCCCAAGTTGCATGGTCCGGAGGATATTCAAAAGAAAGGACTCACCCGTTTTGTTGGGGCAGTAACCGATGACCTGTATGGCGCTGTGGTATTTGATTTCAAAAGCCCGCATGATATGGTGGAGGCCAAGAAATCATGGTTCTTTTTTGATGAGGAATATGTATGCCTGGGAACCCACATCCGGTCCGAAAGCAAATTGCCAGTGGCTACCACCATCAATCAGGTCCTGCTGAAAGGAGAGGTTACCATCATGCAAGATGGCAACAAGGCTGTGCTTCCGCAAGGCAACAGGGTAACGGATAAAGTGAAATGGGTACACCATGACAGGATTGGATATATCTTCCCTGAACCTACAAAAGTCAATGTATCCAACCAAAACGAATCGGGCACCTGGGCTTCCATCACCGATCAAAAAAACATCAGCAAGGAACCAGTGAATGAACAGGTGTTTAAACTCTGGTTTGACCATGGGGCGCGTCCAACAAAGGCAGGCTATCAATACATTGTTGTGCCTGATATAGACCAGAACAAGCTGATGGAAACCAGTGAAAACAACCGCTCAGTCAAAATCTTGTCCAATACCGATACTGTTCAGGCAGTATTCCACGGAAAACTCAACATGGTTCAGGCCGCTTTTTACCAAGCAGCTGAACTGAACGTTAGCCCAATCTTTTCCTTGAAAATGGACAGCCAGGGCATGGCCTTGATCAAGATGGATGGCAGCCGCATCAAGACAATCAGTGTTGCTGATCCATCAAGGCAATTGAGCCGAATGGCCATCACTGTTTCCGGCATTTATGCTGTAAAAAAGGAGGGTCTTATTTGTCTGCCCAACAATCAGTTGCAACAAACTATCCTGCTCATCGACCTTCCACAAGGTGTGTATGCCGGAAAATCAGTCAATTTACAATTTTAATATCAAGTACACGATCTCATGAACTATCAGGCAAGTCAATCGAGGTATCAGCAAATGACCTACCGCCGTTGCGGAAACAGCGGCCTT
>CANHSD010000277.1 GCA_947463105.1 Chitinophagaceae bacterium | reverse complement strand
TAAATTTGCATTCGGAAGTGCCAACATTCCAGGTGTTTATTTTGATGAGGAAAACAGGAGACACCTGGTTGGCATAAGGCAATCATATGCTGAAGCAGCCAACCAGCTGGCTTTGGAAGGACAAACAGAAAAGGCCAAGGAACTGTTGAATATCGCAGATAAGAATTTGCTTGAAGAGAATTTCCCTTACGGACTGGTCAGCAGGCAGAATCAACACAATACCATCAGCATTCAATTCCTGGAAGCAGCCTATAAGGCCGGCGATAAGAAGCTTGCTGCAAAAGTATCTGCTTCATTGAGCAAAGACTTGAATGAGCAGCTGGCGTATTATGCCTACATCGGAGGAATGTCTATTCCAGAAATGAACCAGGCTGTTCAAGACCTCATGTCCAACAAAGCAGACAACCTGAACAACGACCAAAGACAGATGTTCATGGAAATCCGCCAAGCGCTGATTTTGTTGGATTATTTGAGGGGGCTGGAAGCGGTGAATAAATAGTTGAAGAGGTTGAAGATTTAACTTCACTTTATTTATAAAAGAGGGGCTCAAACAATGTTTGAGCCCCTCTTCATTTTATGCAAAAGTTAAAGCCTAAATCTCTTCCCCCGAAAACATACTTCCCATCAAATCCCTGAACTCAATTTTTTCAGAAAGGATTTTCTTGCTGATGAGCGAGTAGGCACTCAGGCCATAAAGAACAAACTCCATGAGCAGGGCCTTGTGCTTTCCTGTTGCCTTGGGATAATACTGCAAAACCAGTTCAGACAAGCCCACAACGGTGTTCAGGAGTTTTACACGGTCAGTATCTTTGAGGTGAAACAACATGTTGATATGATTACCTAAATCAAACCATTGAGAAACAGTTTTGTAAGGGCTTTCAACAGCGGCCTCTTTGTTGCGCTTTTTCTTGAAGCCTTCAGGATCGGGAAAATACTGTGTGAAGACTGTCCGGATGGATCGCTCAAGCAAATTCACACTCACCTGATATGGACCTTCCTGCTCGCCTTCATACACCAACTCTATCTTTCCGGTGATGGCAGGAATAATGCCCTGCAAGTCACTCATCCAGATCTGTGTTCCTTTTTCCTTGTTGATCAAGGCCCTTCGTTCAGCGGCACTGAAGGCATTTTCCAACGCAGCAATGGTAAGCCTGGCAGAAACACCACTTTTCTGGTCAACAAACTCACTGGACCTGGCCTCAAAGGCAATCTGTTCAATGATCCTTGCTACCAGATCACTTTGGTCAATCAGCTTGGCCTGTGATTCATGTACGGCAGCTTCCTGGGCTGTAATGCTCAAGGCTGCTTCCATTGATTTTGGATAGTGCGTAAGAATTTGGCTCTCGATTCGATCCTTCAAAGGTGTCACGATAGATCCACGGTTGGTATAGTCCTCCGGGTTGGCAGTGAATACAAAAACAATGTCCAAAGGCAAACGCAGCTTGAATCCTCGAATCTGTATATCCCCTTCCTGCAAAATATTGAAAAGGGAAACCTGTATGCGGGCCTGCAAATCGGGCAACTCATTGATCACAAAAATACACCTGTTGCTGCGCGGAATGATGCCATAATGGATGACTCGCTCATCGGAAAAGTCCAACTTGAGGTTGGCTGCTTTCACGGGATCAATGTCACCAATGAGATCCGCCACCGATACGTCTGGTGTGGCCAGTTTTTCGCCATAGCGCTCACTCCTGTGAAGCCAACTGATAGAAGCCTGGTCTCCTTGCTCTTCAATCATTCGCTTGCCATACGTTGAAATGGGATGGAATGGATCATCATGGATATCGCTGCCGGAAATATATGGCACATATTCATCCAACAAATCGATCATCAGCCTGGCCATCCTTGTTTTGGCCTGGCCGCGCAAACCAAGAAAAAGCATGTTATGCCTTGACAAGATAGCACGCTCTGTATCAGGAATAACCGTATCCTCATAGCCGACAATGCCGGGAAATCTTTCCTCCCCATTCTGCATTTTCAGAATAAGGTTGTCACGCATTTCCTCTTTGATGCTTTTGCTTTTATAGCCAGTTGCTTTTAGTGCGCCGAGTGTATGTATGTTGTCCATTGTAAAGGTTGAGAGAGGTTGAGCTTGCCAACCAGAGGTTGGTAAACCTAAGGCTGGGGGGTGAGGGTAAAAACATCTACATCACATTCCGTTTCTTCCCTTTTTCAAAATCATCAAACACAAAACTGCCGAGTTTGTCAAGGGATGCATAAAAAGCACGTCCATTGTTGCTTTCTGTGAATGCCCTCACGAAACTCTGCAAATAAGGGTCGCTGGTGATCATGAAAGTGGTGATTTTTATTTTTACTTTCTTGCACTGGGCTGCCAGATTAAGGCAACGGTTGGTGATTTTCCTGTCCAACCCAAATGCATTTTTGTAATAGTTTTTTCCTTCCTTGAGGCAGGTGGGTTTTCCATCGGTAATCATGAAAATCTGCTTGTTGGAATTTTTCCTCCTGCGGAGGATGTCCATGGCAAGTTCCAGGCCTGCAAACGTGTTGGTATGATAAGGTCCGACCTGGAGATAAGGAAGGTCTTTTACCTCGATGGTCCAGGCATCATTTCCGAAAACCACTATATCAAGGGTGTCTTTGGGATACTTGGTCTTTATCAGTTCACTCAAGGCCATGGCCACTTTCTTTGCAGGAGTGATCCGGTCTTCACCATAGAGAATCATTGAATGCGAAATGTCAATCATGAGAACGGTGGAAGTCTGGGTCTTGAAATCAGCTTCACGAATTTCCAAGTCTTCTTCCCGCATCGAAAAGTTTTCTATCCCACTGTTGATCTGAGAATTGCGGATGGAACTCACAAAATCAATCTGGTCAAGCATATCGCCAAATTGGAAAGGCCTGGTTTCAGGATTGGTTTCATCACCCTGCCCGGATTTGAAAGTGCTGTGGTTGCCCTTTCGCGCTTTTTTCAGTTTACCGAAAATCTCATCCAACGACCTTTTCCTGATGCCCTGCTCCGTCTTCGGGGTGATTTTTATTTCACCTTTTTCATTCTGGTTGTCTATATATCCTTTCTGCTTAAGGTCTTCAATAAAGTCTCCAATACCATATTGTGGAGTGCTGAACTTGTACTCCTTGTCCAATTCGGTCATCCATCGCAAAGCTTCTTCGGCAGCACCATTGGTATAGTCCAGCAATTGCATAAAGATGTCAAGCAATTTTTCAAAATCGCTTTTCCCATCATCACGCTTTGTATATTTCGAAAATTGGAAGCCTTTCATCACCACCCCATTTGCTCACGAAGGTTGGTAATGTGTGCCGCATGATGCTTCCCATGCCAGGAATAGATCAACAGCAGCTGCCAAAGGGTGATATG
>CANHSD010000276.1 GCA_947463105.1 Chitinophagaceae bacterium | reverse complement strand
CAGGTCTTTGGTCATCTTTCCTTCTTCCACTGTTTCAATACAAACGGCTTCGAGTGCATTTGCGAAATCAATCAGGGCTTGGTTCTCATCCAATTTACCACGGAAAGCCAATCCACGCGTCCATGCAAAAATGGATGCGATAGGGTTGGTGCTGGTAGGCTTTCCTTTCTGATGATCGCGGTAGTGACGGGTTACAGTTCCATGTGCTGCTTCTGATTCCATGGTCTTTCCATCAGGTGTAACCAATACGGAAGTCATCAATCCAAGAGAACCGAATCCTTGCGCAACAGTATCACTTTGTACGTCACCATCATAGTTCTTACAAGCCCATACGAACTTGCCATTCCATTTCAAGGCACTGGCCACCATGTCATCTATCAGCCTGTGCTCATATGTGATGCCAGCTGCTTCGTAAGCAGTTTTGAATTCGTTCTGGTAGATCTCTTCAAAAATATCTTTAAAGCGACCATCGTATTTTTTCAGGATGGTATTCTTGGTACTCATGTAAAGCGGCCATCCTTTCTGCAAAGCCATGTTGAAACAGCTTCTGGCAAAACCCATGATGCTTTCATCGGTATTGTACATGCTCAGGGCAACGCCTGCACCCTTGTACTGGTATACTTCATGTTCAATCAGGGTACCATCCTCACCTTCAAATTTGATGGTAAGTTTTCCTTTGCCCGGAACCACAAAATCTGTGGCGCGGTACTGATCCCCAAACGCATGGCGTCCAACGATGATCGGACTGTCCCAATTGGTTACCAGGCGCGGAATGTTTTTTATAACAATGGGCTCGCGGAAAACGGTTCCGTCCAGGATGTTCCTGATGGTGCCATTGGGGCTTTTCCACATTTGCTTGAGGTTAAACTCCTTTACACGTGCCTCGTCCGGAGTAATGGTGGCACATTTGATGCCCACGCCATGCTCCCTGATGGCATTTGCCGCATCAATCGTTACCTGGTCATTGGTCTCATCACGGTACTCTACACCAAGATCATAATACTTGATGTCGAGTTCGAGGTAAGGAAGGATAAGCTTGTCTTTGATGAATTTCCAAATGATCCTTGTCATCTCGTCCCCGTCGAGTTCAACAACTGGGTTGTGCACTTTTATCTTTGCTGCCATGGTTTTGTTTTTTCAGCCGCGAAGTTACTAAGTAGCACCCAATATAACAATCATGCCGACTTGTTTTTATGCTTCAGCATGCTGTGGAACGGCAATTGGCATGGCATGTCTTTCGGCAATCTGGCGAAGTTTGTCTACAGCGATGTATTTGAAGTGTTTGGCCCTGAAACGGATCAGCTGCTCCTGGTCAAAATCTGCCAGAATCCTGGAAACCTGTTCCTTGGTGGTGCCTGCCAAATCAGCCATTTCCTGTCGATCGACATGCACTCGAATGCCCATCCCGATTTGTTTGTAATTATAGGTTTCAGCAAGGTGAACCAGGATTCCAGCCACTTTTTCCCTGACTGTTTGTTGGGCAATTTGCAGCAATTTGATTTCGGTAGTACGGATTTCCCTCAGGAAGATCTTTCTGATTTCCTCCTGGAGCAGTTCGTTTTTCTGCATCAGGTTCTTGAAAAAGCCCAGTTCAATAAAGCAAACACGGCTGTCTTCCACAGCAGAGGCCGAATACGGCTGTAGCCCTGTATAGCTCAGGAAGCGATGCCCCATTGTTTGTCCGGAACCCACAAGGCGCAGGATAAAGGGTCTTTCCGTTTCTGCATTCATTTCAAGCTTGATAACGCCAGACTGGATAAAATAGAGGCCGTTGATTTCATCTCCTTCACGGAAGATCAATTCCCCTTTTTTGAATTCATAGTGATGTTTGTAGGGCTTGTACAAATGATCTTCTTGTCCGAAAGACTTGAGCATGATACAGTTTTTCACTGTGCAGGTCTGGCAATAGGAGGTGATTCTGGTCATGATGGTTGGGTTTTAATGTGATGAATTATGATCCCTACCTACCAGAGCTTTAACAGTGTAAATATTTGATTTTTTACTAAATGCTACGAATGACAAAAATAGGGCTGATACATGATATTTATCAGTTTCTGGTATACCCTTTTTGTGGTATGAAGTTGTTGTTTTTTATTAAGGAGCAGCTTAATTACCTTTTCTTGTCAGGCGGACAGATGATTCTCTGATGACTAATTTTGGTTTTAGGATGACTTCTTTGTGACTGGAAAAGTCATTGTTCAAAAACTGTTCTATGAATATTTTTCCGGCAAGTTTGCCAATTTCAAAAGAAGGCTGTTCTACACTTGAAATGCTGGGATTAAACAAGGCCAGTGATGGTTCATTGTTGAATCCTACCAGCCCAATTTCCTCAGGCATTTTCAAGCCCTTTTTTTTGATGGCAAGCATGGCGCCTATGGCCATGCGGTCGCTGATGGCGAAGATGGCATCAGGCCTTTTTTTTGAGGATAATAATTCTTCTGTGGCATAAAAAGCAAAATCCTGGTTAAAGTCACAGTAAGTGACCAACTCATCATCAAACCTGATGTCGTGTTTTTTCATTGCCTTTTTATACCCGTCCAACCTGCTGTTGCTGATACCCAGGGTTTGAGGACCCGCCAGGATGGCAATTTTTTTATACCCCTGCTCAATCAAATGTTCTGTAGCAAGGAATCCGCCTTCTTCATTGTCAAGGATTACGCTGGAGGCCACAAGATCGGGAATGACCCTGTCAAAGACCACAAACGGGATTTTCCTTTCACTCAATACCTTGAAATGCTCATTGGATTTTGTTTCACTGGAAATGGATATGATAAATCCATCCACCAGGCTATTCAACATGCGTCTTGTGTTCACGACTTCTCTTCCAAACGATTCATTGCTTTGGCATACAATAACGGTGAAACCAGCTTCGAGGGCTGCTTCATCGATGCCCTTAACCATGGTAGAAATCACATAGTCTAGGTTGGGCACAATTACCCCAATCGTATTGGTCTGGTTCTGTCTTAGGCTGAGTGCCAAACGATTGGGTTGGTAGTTCAAGTCCTCCGCCAGTTGAAGGATACTTTTCTTGGTTTCAGGGTTGATGTCACTGGCATTTCGCAAAGCTCTTGAAACAGTTGAAATGGAAAGGTGAAGCCTTTGGGCAATGTCTTTGATGGTGGGCGGTTTGTTATGCATGTTTCACAACTGGAATTGGGTTCATTTTGTCCGTTAAGATAGCCCAAATTAACCAGTTGCAATGATTTACCGGTAATATTTCCGGTAACGATACCGGAAACGTTAACGGAATATGAATTAAAAAAATAATCATATTTAATTAAATCTTATATAAAAAAACATCCATTTAACGTAATTTATTGGTTTATATCTACTTGCCAGATTCGAGCATATTCATCTAAT
>CANHSD010000275.1 GCA_947463105.1 Chitinophagaceae bacterium | reverse complement strand
TTCTAAGGAACAAAATGATGCCATTTGCGCTGATATCAATGCCGCAAATCCTGATGTGCTCTTTGTCAGTCTGACTGCTCCTAAACAAGACATTTGGATTCATCAACAGCTTCATCAGTTAAATGTAAAACTTGCGATTGGTGTTGGAGCTGCTTTCGATTCAGAAGCTGGCTCGCTTCAACGTGCACCGATGCTCATGCAGCGGATTGGCCTTGAATGGTTGTATCGTTTCATTCAAGAACCGCGCAGGATGTTCAGGCGATATTTTATAGAGGCTCCTTTGTTTATTCCATTGGTGATGTTTCAGTTTTGTTCGACGATCTTTCATCGCCCCAATACAGAACCTCATAGCAACTAATACAACCAATAGCATTATCATCATCGCCTGGAACGGTATCGATGAGCCGTTAAAGCATATTGCATTTGATGCCATTCCTGCGTTTAGGTTAATCCTTTTCAACTATTCTGGAAATGGTGCAATACCAGAGATGACTTATGGAAAGTTCATGAGTGAGTGCATTTCTGTCAAAACCGAGTTCAAGGGTGTGCTGATGTTGGAGGTTTGTAAATATGTCAAACCCATTGACTATACCTATATTGGATTACTGGATGATGATCAGGGCATCAGTGTTTCATCACTCAACAGGTTGTTGGAAATAGCCACTGAAAATGCATTTGATGTTTTTCAGCCCGCTGTTTCTCCCGACAGTTACTATAGCCATGCGATGTTTTTGCAGAAACCAGGGCATACTCCTGAAGCAGTACATTGGGTAGAAATCATGTCTCCTTTTTTGAGAAAACAAATCTTTGAGTTGGGTGAGGATTTTTACACGAGCAATATTTCCTCCTATGGTGTTGACAGGTATTTGTTTCCTTATTTGCAGCGGAAGTTGAATCTTTGCCGTACAGCCATAATCCACGAAGTGAACATCAGGCATTTGAAACCCGTTACCGATGGGAACAAGAAATTTTCCAATGGATTGGATGCAAGGGAAGAGGGTGAATTGCTCAGAAAGAAAATTCTTAGTCTGATTCAATCAGAAGGGCCGAATTTTAGCAAGGAAGCCCTTCAGGAAATCTATGAAGTAGGGCAAATTCGTTGGCAAAAATGGAAGTATGATTTTAAGCGATTAATGGGGATCTAGAAGCCCTGGTTTACAGGCCCCAACTGAATCCTATATTTACAAGCCGGTTTGATTGCATCATTGCATTCGCCGGCTTGTTTGTTTTATGGTGGTAGCCAGCAAAGAAATAAAGGTTGTTGATCCACTCATATTGGGCATTGAAAATAATGTCCGTCCTGCTTTTTTGGTAATCAAACAAGAACTCCGGTTGTGGTTCCGCCTGGTACTGCTGCACCAGCGTACCAGCCCCACCTTTTCTGATTTTCTGGAGTCTCAGGTCTAGCCTGAGTTTAGGGATCGGGCTGTATTTGGCCATCAAAGCGATCCTGTCAAAATTGTTTCCCATCCAATCTCCCAGTTCCTGTTTGTATTGAATATAATCCTGTGCAGGAATCAGGTTCCTGTAAACAAATGGATTTACCCTCGTGTATTCTGCGCCAAGCGTGAGGTAAGGCAGGAATACATCTGTAACAGAGGCCCCCAGCAAAACGCCCAACTGGTTCCTTGATTTCATCTTGTCGAACACCTTGGTCACGCTCAACTCATCAATGAACATGTTGGCATAGAGGTGGGTTTTTTTGATATGGTTGCGGGAGCTGGCTTGCATGAATATCTGTCCATTTGAACCCGCGTTGATCAGGTAATTGCTCCTGTTGTTGTCATAAGCCTTGAAATACATCAAAGGAATCATGAAACCCACATCGAGTTTGTCACTGTATACCATGGATTCTCCAAGGGTAACTGAAAGACCTTTCAATGGAAGGAAGGTGAGGGAGTGTGTTACCAGAAACTTGGAAATATACCTTACGCGAATGTCTCCACTTACCCCTGAGGTTCCTGTGCCATAGGTTCTGGCAGAATCCACAAGGTTTGAATTCAGCCAGGCATGGGCATAATTGAAATGAAGCCATTTCAGCGGATTGTAGTCAAGACGGAGGTATGGAAAAGAAGGCGCCCGGTCAGAGAGGATGATTTTACCTGATTCGCCATAGCCAAAGAGCAGGTGGTCTTTTCCCAGGCTGATCGATCCATTTTTCCAGGCATAAGAAACATGCCCTTTGATTTCGTTGTGGTTCTTTTTTAGAGGATTCCGGTTGATCAAGTCGATGATGGTGGTGGTTGGATTTTCATTGTTGATAATGTTCAGCCCGTCGCCGGTGAGGGTATAATCTCTGTAATTCATTTGAAATCCGAATCGCTTTGCCTGCCCCCAAAGGTTGATGCCATTGCTCATTTCCCTGTAGCTCATTTCAGTGCCTGAAACTTGTTTGTAGCCCAGGATGGGATCAATAAAGAGCTTAAATTCTGGGTTGTTTACGCCCAGGGAGCGAAACCTGCTGTAGGGGTCTTTTTTAAATATACTCAGGGATGAGGGGGGGGGATTTCCTTCTGACGACAGAGGGACTGCCGCGGAAGGGTTTGATGCTGAATTATATTCCTGTAAATAAAACCCAAGTTCTTTTTTCTCGATGGCAGACAGTTGTTTTGTTTGCAACGTGTCGAGGTGTTCAAGGATTTTTGAACGGCTGATGGACAGGATGACATCGTTCAGTTCGATGTGTCCTTTCATGGCCATGCGCGAAAGGTATCCGTATACAGGCGCATGATGGTTTTCCCAGACTGTCTGACCAGTAAGCTGTAAAGAAATTGTCAGTAGCATCGTAGCAATAAAGCCTCTCATGAAATAGATTTAGTAAATATCATATCCTACCTACGGCAGGCAGGCTCATCCCGTGGGTTTTAATACGCATTTTGATCACCTCTCAAAAAATTGATCACCGTCTGCAAAATGATCTGGCTGTCCATCCAGAAAGTCCAGCGATGGATGTAATACAGGTCAAAATCCACCCTGCGTTGCATGTCCTTGGCCGTTTTCACCTCACCGCGGAGCCCATTTACCTGGGCCCAGCCGGTAATCCCAGGCGGTACAATATGGCGAAGCATGTAGTTCTCAACCGTATGCATAGACTCCAGGTTCATCGGGGTAGGATGGGGCCTGGGGCCTACAATAGACATGTTGCCAATCAGTACATTCCAGAATTGGGGGAGTTCATCAAGGTTGGTCCTGCGCAAAATCCTTCCTATTGGAGTAACCCGGGGGTCATCTTTTGTGGTGATTTGGTATTTTCCATCTTCGTCTACTTCAGCACTTTCACGCACCATGGTCCTGAACTTATAGCAAATGATCTTCGCATTGTTCAGGCCCCATCTTTCCTGCTTAAAAAAAATAGATCCTTTGGAAGTG
>CANHSD010000274.1 GCA_947463105.1 Chitinophagaceae bacterium | reverse complement strand
ACATCTGGTGCTACCGAGTCTGTCAACCTTGCCATTCAGGGTTTGGCGCAGAAGCATGCTTCAAGAGGGAAGCATATCATCACTGTTGCCACTGAACATAAGGCTGTATTGGATGTTTGTGCATATTTAGTGGAGCAGGGATATGACATCACTTATCTTCCTGTTGATGCGAGGGGGATGATAGCGCTTGAACAGTTGGAGGGATCTATTCGAAAAGACACGATCTTAATCGCTGCTATGTATGCCAACAATGAAACGGGTCTGATACACCCTGTTGCTGCTATTGGACGCATTGCCCAAAATCATTCCATTCCATTTTTTTGTGACGCCACACAGGCAGTGGGAAAGATTCCAGTAGATGTACATGCTGATTATATCGATATGATGGCTTTCTCTGCGCACAAGATGTATGGTCCAAAAGGAGCAGGGGCGCTGTTTATCAGAAAAAAAAATCCGCTATTGGAAATATCTCCATTGTTTTTCGGAGGGGCTCATGAGCGAAAATTACGCAGTGGCACATTGAACGTGCCGGGAATAGTAGGCATGGGAAAAGCTGCTGCATTGTGTCAGACAATGATGGCTTCAGAAGCAAAGCGCTTGCTAGATCTTCGTGGTATGTTTTGGAAGGAAATAGGGGCGATTGAAGGAGTTCAGTGGAATGGACAACAAGACCAATCGCTTACACATGTTGCCAATATTTGTTTTGATGTTGAAGGTGGAGACAAACTGATCAAAATGTTGTCTAAGCATGTATCCGTCTCTTCTGGCGCTGCATGCTCATCAGCGGCAGTTGAACCATCACATGTATTAAATGCCATGGGCCTATCAGACGATAAAGCACATTCCTCCATCCGCTTTAGTTTTGGAAGATTCACCACTATGCAGGAAATCACAATAGTTGTAGAAGAAATCAAAAAGGCTGTTTCTCGTTTGTCTTGATTGAGGATGTGGGTGGATTTAGATAGGATATAATTCAATATTTTTTAGTATAATATTTTCATTAGATCTTAACATTCCAACAGCTAATTTTGTATTTTTATAGGGAATAAAACCGCTCAAGTGAACACCGACCTGGCCAAACAATTGTCTTTACTCGCCTTCCTGCGGTCGGCCTGTTCACATGTTCCATAAATTCAGCATTTCCAATCGTTTTTCCGCAACTTTTTAATCATTAAAACTTTTTCAAATGAAGACGATACTCGTTTTTGGAATGGGAAAGGTGGGCACATTGGTAGGCATTTTGCTGAACAATCGTTTTGCTGTCACAGGATTTGATAAAAACAGGTCCATAGCGTCCATTGGATTTGACTGTATCCAAGGTGATATTCATGATCAGTCTCTTCTGGAAAAAACCATTCCTCAGTTTGATGCAGTGGTTTCCTGCATGCCTTATAATTTGAATCTTTCTATTGCGCGCATCGCACATGCGCATGGCGTCCATTACTTTGATCTTACTGAAGATGTTCCCACAACTGAAGCCATCATGCAGATGTCTCTTACAGCAAAAGCAGTCATGGCGCCACAATGTGGACTGGCTCCCGGTTTGATCGGCATCATAGGCGCCAACCTTTCTCATCGTTTCACCAAACTCCGCGACATTGAACTCCGCGTTGGGGCATTGCCCCGTTATCCCAACGGATTGCTGGCCTATTCCTTTACATGGTCGCCTGCCGGTGTGATCAACGAATACATCAACGATGCTGAAGTGATCCACAACGGCATAAGGAAAATGGTTCCATCACTTGATGGAATCGAAAGCATCAATATTGAAGGAAGGGATTATGAGGCCTTCAGTACCTCCGGTGGTTTAGGCACCATGTGCCAGACCTATGCAGGAAAGGTGGATACCCTGAATTATAAAACCATCCGCTACCCGGGTCATGCACAACTCATGCGTTTTCTATTGTATGAGCTGATCCTGAAAGACAAACGCGAACTGGTGGAATCGATTTTAACGGAAGCAAAACCTCCGGTAGAAGATGATGTAGTACTGGTTTATGCCGTTGTTGAAGGATGGAAAGGAAATGCACTTGCCAGGGAAGAATACTACCGTTCATTCCATCCCATTGACATCAACGGGAAAAAGTGGAGGGCCATTTCATGGACCACCGCCGCTTCAATCGCTGCAGTGGTGGAAATGGTGGCTGATCAGAAGCTGCCTCAAAAAGGCTTCCTCAAACAGGAAGAAATAGATTTCAGTACCTTTCTGGAAACACAAAACGGACAATTGTTTAAAGGATAAATTTTACCACATGAACAAGATAGAGGGACTCCAAATTATCATGGATGCATTGATGGACAGGTACAGTGATCGGGTGCCGGATGTAAAAAAAATCATACAGGCCATGGTTGACAAGGGAATCATCAACAAAGCCGATGATATCCAGAATGATCACATTGCCTTTCGTTCACTGGGCCTGCCACAACTGGGCATTCAATCGTTAGAGAAAATATTTCTACACTACGGCTATACCAAAAGGGATCATTTGAATTTTGAAGCCAAGAAGCTGGACGCCTATTGGTATGCCCCGCCTGCACCCAACTTTCCCCGCATCTTCATCAGTGAGCTGAGGGTTCATGAACTGAGTTCAGCCGCGCAAGCAATACTGCGTTCATACACTGATGAAGTTGCCCATGATCCGGTAGACGATCTGAACCTGGATGATCCCAACGCCGTTGGTGAGTTCTTGCACCAAGGGTTGTGGAGATTGCCAACAGTTGAAGATTATCAAACCCTGCAGGCCGAATCAGAATATGCATCCTGGGTGATATACAACCGATACTATTTGAATCATTATACCATCAGCCTCCACCACCTTCCTCAGGCCTACAATACATGTGCCGCCTTCAATGATTTTCTTGAAGGCATTGGCATCAAATTGAATGACGCGGGAGGGAAGATCAAGATCAGTCCGGATGGGCTGCTTTGTCAAAGCTCAACAGTGGCCCAGATCATTGATGCACCGTTTGCTGATGGCCGATCTTTGCCCATTGCCGGCAGTTATGTAGAATTTGCAGAGCGAAGGGTGTTGCCTGAGTTTGCGCACTTAGACCACAAAGACCTGAAGCGGGAGCATTTCCGTGAAGGCTTTGAAGCAGGCAATGCCGACAAGATTTTTGAAAGCACTTTCAGTTCACAGGTAAAAAAATAGGTCATGATCAACAATGCATTGCATCAGCTGGGGATTCAGCAATTGAATCCCGGTATGTCTACCGGCACCAACCATTGGAATGGCAGGGGATCTTTGCTTGCGTCAAAATCTCCTGTTGATGGCCAGGTGATCGGTACTGTTCACCTGGGCAGCCAGGATGATTATCTTCAAATCATTGATACAGCCCATAACGCATTTTTATCATGGCGAACTGTACCTGCACCCAAGCGCGGTGAGATT
>CANHSD010000273.1 GCA_947463105.1 Chitinophagaceae bacterium | reverse complement strand
ATAAACTAACTTTAATGATTGCAAAAACCCCTTCAACCCCTCTAAACCATATGCCTTCCCCAGAAAACCTCAACGACTTCTACCAGGAAAACAGGAAACTGCTGACGGAATACCTTGAAACGAGGCTGCGGTTGCTCAAACTGACTTCGGTCAGGAGTCTTTCCAGGACCCTGAGCATGCTGATCTTGATTGCATTGATCAGTTTCATGGTGCTTTTCTTCTTGCTCTTCCTGGTTATTTCTTTCTCTTGGTTCATGGCCAATACGCTGGGAAGTGCCACATTGGGATTCCTTTGTGGGGGGGGCGTTTTTCTGCTGATCATCTTGCTTTCTGTACTATTCAGAAAACCTTTATTCCTTAACCCCCTCATCCGCCTGTTCATTCATACATCAACACAGGAGGAAGAGGATGAAGACTACTAACATGAGCAAACCCATTCGCAATATTCAGGAGCTGAACAGGTCTATCAGGGAGTTGCGCGACAAACAAAAGGCCTTGGAAGGCAAGATGGACGAAAGCATAATGAACCTGAAAGGAAATTATTTCAACATGACCCTCAACTCCATATTTGGTGAAAGGAAATCGCATACCCATTTCTGGGCAAGTATTCTCTCCCGTTTCATGGAAAGTGAGAAAGTGCAACAGGGCATTGGAAACCTGGTAGAAAAATTGGTTGAAAAGCTTGGGAACTTAATGCGAAAATGAGTGTTTGATATTTTACTAATTTTGCATCATGTTGAGATATCTCCTCCTTGCCTTCACCATCTATTTTGCCTACCGGTTTATTGTCAACTTTCTCATCCCTGTGGTGAAAACAACCAAACAAGTGAAAAAACAATTTGATAGTGTTAGGGAACAACAAGCATACCAGCAACAAGCGCAACAACCCCATCAACACCAGCAGGCCAAACCTTCCCCAGTCCAAAAAAACAGCAAGGCCAGTGATGATGACTACCTGGAGTTTGAGGAGATCAAGTAATTCTGGATCATTAGAGTAGGTAAAATAAACTTTCAACTAGTGATCTTACTTGTTTTTAGGATTGATAGATTACTAGGGCCATTAAATTATTACTGAAAGTCAATGCCTGATATTAAACAGGGATCGAAGCCTTGAACAGAACACCCTCGTTCTTCTTTTTTTCAAGGTGAAAAGTGCCACCAAAGAGATCGCAGCGATTGACAATATTTTTAATGCGGAGATTGGCAGACAAGAGATTAATATTTAGTTTTTTATCATCGCAAAACACCTCAAGCAACATGAAATCATTGTTGGTTTCAAGATGAATGGTTGCCAATTGCGCAGCAGACTCATGAACAATGGCTTGCATACATTCCTGTATGGCCCTCAGGATGGTCAATTCATGGTCCTTGTTCTTTTTCTTGGTGGGGGAATAGCCACTGTGATCAAAAATGATGGATATTGTTTTCCCTTTGTTCAATCGATTGACCAGGTCTGTTACCAGGTCTGTCAAAGGAATATGGAGCAGTGAATCCGGGTTGATGTCATTGTAAATCTTGTTGACTTCGTCTACAGCACTGTACATGATCTGTTTTACTTTTTCGGTAAACTCTCCTATCGCCTTGTCCATCACTGGTAAAAATTCAAGCATCATCCTACCCGCTGTAAGGATTTGATTGACATTTTCGTGCAAGATACTGGCAATATCTTTCCTGTCCAGTTCAGTTCGCTCAATGACAGCCTTTACAATTTCCTTGTGCTGCTGATCCAAGAGAGAGGCAATTTTTTGTTGCAGTTCCTTTGTGGTTGTGATATCAACATGGGTTCCGACCAACAGAACAGGTTTCCCGTCTGTATCCTTCTCTACAACCACACCCCGGTCCAACACCCAGTGCATCTTACCCTTCTCATCAAAAATTCTGTATTCTATGCCATGGCGCTCCTGTTTCATGTTCTTGTATGCAAGATCATTCTCCTTGAGCAGATGGCGGTCATCTGGATGGGTGCTTTCCCACCAGATATTTTCTGCCTGGGTAGCCCTGAGCCCATCAGGCATAAATCCAACAAATGGATTGAATTTTGAAGAGAACCAGGTGATCCCGGTCCTGAAATCATGCGACCATGCGCTATCGCCTAAACTGCTTATGATTTCCCGAACACGACCATAATCATCGGGAAGCGGCAAAGCCTCATTGACTAAAGGCAGCGCAGTTTTGCTCTTGCTTTGTGTAGGTGGTGTTTTGGAGCCCATGGTAGTTGCTCATGCAATGTAACTACTTTTAAAGCTAGCATTACTACTAATTTGCAACAATCAGGGACTAAATCGTTTAATCTTCAGCTTTTTTACTTGCTATCATTAAACACCCTCAGGGCTTCTTCATCTTTGTATTGCAGGATCAGTGTTTTCAATTGACCTTTTAGGTTAGCAATCACCCCCTTCATTTTGGGATCATCAATCAAGTTATGGAGTTCTAGCCGATCATTTTTAAGATCGAATAGTTCCCATGTATCGTAAGGCCCATAAAAGCGGATCAATTTATACCTTTCCGTGCGCACACCAAAATGAGGCGCTACATGGTGTGGCTGTGGAAATTCATAATAATGATAAAACATCGCCTTTCTCCAATCTTTGGTGTTAGGTTTTTCAGCCAGCAATGGCGCAAAACTTTTCCCTTGGATGTCTTCGGGCACTTTTGCACCGGCCATGTCTATGATGCTTGGAGCAAAATCGATGTTAACCACCATGCCATCTACTATGGTGCCAGGTTTGACCTTTCCGGGATATTTCAACACAAATGGCGTACGCAGGCTTTCCTCATACATGAAGCGCTTGTCGAACCAGCCATGTTCGCCCATGTAAAATCCCTGGTCTGAAGTGTAAATAACGATGGTATTTTGTGAAAGCCCTGCTGAATCAAGATAATTCAATATCCTGCCAATATTCCTGTCCATTGATCGGGCCGTAGCAAGATAATCCCTAAGGTAGCGCTGGTATTTCCATTTGAGCAGTGCCACACTATCATCCTTTACCTTGTTGTATTCAAGCGCAGCCTTGTCATAATATTTTTTGTAAATAGCTTTTTCTTCCGGAGTCAGCCTGCCAAACATACCCGGCCTGGTATAATCGACCCCCATTTTGAGGTCATCACGCAATACCATGGTTTTGTCAATCGTCATGTCCTGGTCTGCTGCTGCTCTTCTTCCCTTATAATCATCATTGAAATTAGCGGGAAAGGCAAATTCTTTGTTTTCAAACTCTGCAAGGTCTTGTGGATCAGGCATCCAGTTCCGGTGTGTTGCTTTTTCTCCAACCACCATGAAAAACGGTTTCTGTTTGTCGCGACCATCCAACCACTCCAAAGCAAAGTCACTGATCAGGTTGGTAACATAGCCTTTGTGCCTCACGGTGTCTTTGTTCATGTGCACAAAATCTGGCTGAAAATAATTCCCCTGGTCTGGCAATACCCT
>CANHSD010000272.1 GCA_947463105.1 Chitinophagaceae bacterium | reverse complement strand
GCAGTGGACAAGCTGAATTTGGTCTAACTATTACCCGCCACAGGTTTTTCAGTGGCCTATTCCACATCAATTTCCTGGCAAAGTTCTACCAAGATGCCATTGGTGCTTTTGGGATGAAGAAAGCAGATCAGTTTGTTGTCTGCACCCTTCTTGGGAACTTCATTGATGAATGCAAATCCCTCTGCTTTGAGGCGCAGGATTTCGCTGGCAAGGTTCTCAACGGCAAAGGCAACATGGTGCATGCCTTCCCCTTTTTTATCGATGAATTTAGCAATTACACCCTCTTCTGTAAGGCTTTCCAGCAGTTCTACCTTGCTTTCTCCTGTCTTGAAAAAAGCTGTTTTGACGTTTTCCGTTGCCACTGTTTCTGTCTTATAGCAGGGTGTCCCCAGCAATTTTTCAAACAGGGGGATGGCATTGGAAAGGGAACTGACGGCAAATGCGATATGTTCAATTTTGTTCATGGAAGGAGATAGGTATTGAATAAAAGTACAATTCATTTGTCAAATCTGCTGAAATCCATGGAAAGTGTAACTTTGCATAACAACGGAGGTATTATGGAAGCAACAGCAATGATGTCTGGTATCTATATCAGTGAGAAAGCGAAGACCCGCGTAGAAAGCCTGCTTGCTGAAGAAGGCAAGGGGGAAGACTATTTCGTGAGGGTAAGTGTGGTGAGTGGCGGATGCTCCGGTCTTACCTACAAGATGGACTTTGACAATGAAATCAAAGCCGGTGATCAGGTTTTTGAGGACAAGGGCATGAAATTGGTTACTGACAGAAAAAGCATCCTTTATCTTTTCAATACCACCCTGGAATTTTCAGACGGATTGGATGGCAAAGGCTTTCATTTCATGAATCCGAATGCCAGCCGCACCTGTGCCTGCGGCGAAAGTTTTTCAGTTTGATTGAAGATTAAAAGACATCATTTTTCATTGTTTAATGAAGGGGAACACCCTTTTTTCACCATCAACGTTCAGCATCAAATAATAGCTCCCGGGCTCATGCTTCCTCACGTCAATTTCCAGCTGATTTTCTCTTACCCATGATGTTGCCTGGATCATTTGCCCCAATGGTCCCAACAGTTGAACCATTGCCTGGGGTTCTTTGATGGGCCCTATCCTGAGTATATTGCTGACAGGATTGGGAAATACATGCATGGTTTCACTGGTTGGTCTTACATAAAGAATATTGGAGTAAACCGCCCTTCCTTTTTTGTCTACTGACCTGAGCCGGATCAGATTCCCTCTGATGCGTGATGACCGCAGATCAAACGTATAACTGACCTTTCCCAGTTTATTTTTTGGGGGGATTGAATCAATGGCAATATAAAGTCCGTTTCCAGTGCTTTTTTCTATCACGTATTGTGCAACCGTTTCATCCTTATCACTTGTCCAGCGCAACCGCGTAAAGCCATTCCGCTCCTGCTGAAAGAGTTCAAGATTTTCCTTTGGTAAGGCCGATGGAAACATACTGCCAAAGGTGTAGATCCCAGATGCAAGGATGTTGGGTGTACTGGCAACTGTATTGGGAACAGTATTGTTGGCATACAAAGGAAGGAGTTCCCACCTGATAGCAGATGATGCTATTCTCACCAGCAAAGGTTGCCCTATGATGTTGTTGGTGCTGTTTAATCCCAGCTTGAGCCGGAGAATATCTGGGCTTGGCAGGCTATCTGATGGGAAAATCTTTTTGATGATCCAGTATTCGCTGTTGCTCACAGACCTGACAGGGAATGCCATTGCGCTGTCTGGAAAAGGATGACCCATGGCATGGTATTCAACCTGAATGAGGACCCTGTCGTTGTTTTGTTTGGAAAGGATGACGGGTGCAAAATAATTTGCTTTGCCCACAGGGAATTGCAGGTCTTTGGCAACAATTGCCGAATACCTGAAAGGGCCAGTTACGAAACCATTGCTGCCTGCTTGTAGTTTACTGCCTGAGAAGGTCAGGATATGGGTACTATCGGTGGTGAGGTTTCCCCTATTCAATTTTAGGCTATCGGTGACTTGCAATGCTGCGCTAAGGGTCAATTCTCCACTGGGTTTATTTACTGAAAGCGATGCTGCAATGTTGGGGAAGCGACCACCTGTTTGTTGGGCTCCCTCTCCATAGAAAACATGGTTGGTCTTGGGATGAAGCGACAGGTTTTTTAGCCGGATATTTCCGATGGTACTATCTGTTGAAATCCCTTCTGCTGCACCATAACCCAGTGTGGACGCACTGTCAGCCACCATGATGGCTGATCCAGCAAGGGAGTAGGTGCCCAGCATCATGGACGCAGAAGGCGCTATTTTCAAGGATGCATTGGCCATGTTCAAAGACAGGTTTGATTTCAAATGAAAACATCCCCTTGAGACCAGCACCTCATTGAAATTGTTGCCCATGGTCCAGGTTCCTGTAATTGCAATGCTGCTGCTGTCTCCAGTGAATTCCAGTGCCCTGTTGATAGTATCTGCCAGGGAAGGATTGATCGCCAGTCTTCCTTTTACTACAAGGTTGTTGCCGATGCGGATATTGCTGTTGAGTGAGGACGTGAAACTGCTGCTGTAACCGACCTCCAGGTCTCCGAAGATGTTGAGCACACCTGTACCACTGCCCGTATAAGATTTCTTTCCAGCGGATGCAGATGACAGCAAGAGGTTTCCGAACTGTTTGCCAGAAACAGACAAAGTATAGCCAGCATTGCCCGGAACATCAAATTCAAAAACACCCTGGTAAGTGGACGGTTCAAGCAAAAGTTTTGAAACGATGGTGGCATTACCCCTTTGGGTTCTGTGCACATAACGGCCTCCATTTTCTATATAAAAACTGCCATTCAATATGATTGGGTTGCCGGAACTTGCGCCGGAGTTGTTGATGAAGATCCCAGCATTTGCAATCCTGAGGGCAGTTCCAGTTGAGGTAATCGTCAGTGCCGATGAGGCAATATTGGTACTGGGCAGTTCAACAACAATGGTATTGCCTGGCCTTGGCAGGATGGAAAGTGAATGGACAGTTACAGCAGTCAGGCCAGAGGGCAGCATGATCTTGTATCCTCCTGAAACCTGCTCATTGTCGAAGATGACATCATCAGTAGGCAATGGAATACCATCCGGATACCAGTTGCGGGCATTGCTCCAAAGGCTGTCAAGGCCCTGCCCATCCCATTTTTTCTGTCCGGCTGCGGGTATTGTTATCGCCAGCGTAAAAATTGCCATCATGATCCATTCTCCTCTTTTCATACCCTTTCACATTGATTTGAAAGCAAGGTATTAACAGAGCTTTCGCTTAAAAAGGTTTTTACACCATGAATTTTCTGTTATTTTCACGACTTCTTGTAATCTTGCAGTTGAATATGATCACCATCATCCGAAAAGAGTTGCGCCAGTTTTTCAGTGGCTTGTTGGGCTACCTGACCATTGGGGTATTTTTATTGATTACCGGGATCCTGCTGTTTATCATTCCTGAATCGGGGAT
>CANHSD010000271.1 GCA_947463105.1 Chitinophagaceae bacterium | reverse complement strand
TTTCCTGTTCTGCAGAGTCCGGTTTGTATCTCATCTGCGATAAACAGGACATTGGCTGCTTCGCACATTGCTTTGGCTTGTGAAAGGTATCCCTTGTCTGGCATAACTATTCCGGCTTCTCCCTGGATGGGTTCCACCAGAAATCCTGCAACATCCTTGTTTTCCAATGCCAGCCGCAATGCCTCAAGATCATTGTAGGGAATGACATCAAATCCGGGCATGAAGGGCCCAAACCCTTTGTGGGATGAAGGGTCTGTGCTGAATGAAATGATGGTGCTGGTTCTGCCATGAAAATTTTCTGAACAGACAATGATTCTTGCCTTGTTTTCTTCAATACCTTTTACGTCATAGGCCCATCTTCTGGCAAGTTTGATTCCCGTTTCCACCGCTTCTGCACCCGTATTCATGGGCAGCAATTTATCATAGCCCAACAGCTTGGTGATGAATCTTTCATATTCACCCAAACGGTCATTGTAAAATGCCCTGGAGGTGAGGGTCAATGTTGAGGCCTGATCAGTTAGCACCTTGATGATGCGCGGGTGGCAATGGCCCTGGTTTACAGCGGAATAGCCACTGAGAAAATCAACATATTTTCTGCCTTCCACATCCCACATTTCAATACCTGAAGCCCTTGAAATGACAACAGGAATGGGGTGGTAATTGTGGGCGCCATAAGCAGACTCAAGGTCAATATAATATTGGGAATTGTGCATATTGAACTGTATAACTGTGAGATGAAAAAAGTTGGCAAGTTCAATGCCAATGAACTGTACATAATAAAGGCTTGTTACTGAAGCCTGGTCCGTTGGGTTCTGGCGCTAATGGTTCAGCAGGTCAAGATTGGCTGAGAGAAATGCAGTGCATGACTGCTTCATGAATAACATGCCATAAAGTTAGGCAATCCTGCAATGAAATACAATGGCATCATCCAAAGATTCTTCAGAGTAAAATGCTTTCCAGTTGATAATGAGAAGGAAACAGATCTTTAAGGGAGGGGCTTGTTTCAAATATGCCGTAAACAGTGGAGCCAGTGCCAGTCATTGAAGCATAGGCTGCGCCTGCATTGTATAGTTTTTCCTTGATGCTTGCTATCTCCGGAAACGCACTGAAGACGGGTTCTTCAAAGTCATTGAACAGGGTATTTTTCCATTCCTGGATGGGCTTTTCAACAATCGAAGCACAAGAAGGAGCATTGGGCGATAGCTTGATTTTCGTGAACGCATCAGCGGTGCTCACATGGATGCCCGGGCAGACCAATACCATTGTTTTGGATGATAAAGTGCAGGTGATGGGATGCATGATTTCGCCCCTTCCGGTTGCCTGAACAGGCTCGTTGATGATGAAAAAAGGGCAATCACTGCCCAATGCAAGGGCGTATGTTTTGAGTTGATCCAGACCAATGCCAAGCTTGTATTTGTCATTCAACAGCTTTAGCATAAAAGCGCCGTCTGATGAGCCTCCTCCTAAACCAGCTCCCATTGGTATGTGCTTGTGCAAGTGAAGGAGTATGGAAGGGAGGTCAGGATAGTCTTTTTTGAGCAGGTAGTAAGCCTTCATACAGAGGTTTGACGACATGTCTCCTGGGATTGGAATGCCAGAATGCGAGAAGGTTACACCGCTGGCTGAACCTGTTGAATTGGTGATGACTTCAAGGACATCATGCAGCGGTACGGGGAAAAATACGGTATCAAGATCATGGAATCCATCTTCCCTTCGGAGGGTTACGCGTAGTCCAAGATTGATTTTTGCATTGGGAAAATAGATCATGGCTTGATCTATTTTTTGCGTGAATTGATCTCGTCTCTGATGGCAATTGCGCGGATATAATCTTCCTGTTCCAATACTTCATTCAACAGGATATGCAGTTCGTCCAGTTCCAGGCTTTTGATGTCTTTATGGCCATTGCCTTCAGCAGCAATAGATTTAACCGCTGTGGCCGGGGCACTCTGTTCAGGATTTTCTACGCCCGCAACATCAAAGATGTTTTCATAGATGTAAATCGGGCATCCAAACCTTACGGCCATGGCCAGTGCATCGGAGGTGCGTGAGTCTATCTCTACTGTGTCAGCCTCGTTGCTGCAGAGTAGTTTGGAGTAAAAAATACCTTCCTGAAGATCTGATATGATCACTTCGTGCAGGTCTACATTGAACGCCAACATGAAATTTTTCATCAGGTCATGCGTGAGCGGCCTGGTGGGTTTCATTTTTTCAAGGGCAACGGCAATCGCCTGGGCCTCAAAACCACCAATGACAATTGGGAGTCTCCTGAGTCCATTTACTTCCCCCAAGACAACAGCATAAGAATTGCTTTGCGTGATGGAGTGGGAGAGTGCTACGATTTCCAATTCTATCTTTCTCATATCCATCACAAATTTAAGGTAAAATTTTTCCAATTCCTTCACTGCACGAATGAACTTTGGCATGCCAAACCTCATGGGAATGCATGATCAGCGCTACCATTCAGGTCAAATTTCGTGTTGTTCTCTATGAAGGCTATTTTTGTATTCGCATTATTGCGATCAACTTTTTACACAATGGACCGTATTTCAAGGCTGAAAGCATTTATCAATACCTATCCGGCGGATATGTTCAGCCGTCATGCCCTTGCCATGGAATTGCTCAAGCTTGGCCAATATGCTGACGCATTGGAAGCCATGAATTCATTGCTGGTTGTTGATGAAAATCATTCAGGTACCTATTACCATTTGGGCAAATTGTATGAGCAGCTGGGAGACCATGAAAATGCACTGAAGGTTTATGAGAAGGGAATCTACATTGCTGACAAGATCAAAGCGGAGAATGATTGCAGGGAATTAAAAGGGGCATTGTCTCAGCTAAAAGATGAACTTGATTTATGAGTGGAAGGCGTAAACAATACGAAGAGATGGGTTTGCAATCGCGTTTTGAGCATCATGTAAGCAGCAACAGCCTATGGCAAGAGGGAGACTTGTTGCTCTTGGCATGCAGCGGTGGGATTGATTCTGTGGTGTTGGCCACCCTGTTGCACAGGATGAACCAGCCTGTTGAAATCCTCCATTGTAATTTTAATTTGAGGGGCGAAGAAAGCACAAGGGATGAGGATTTCGTGCGAGCATTGGCCCAGTCTATGGGATTACCATGCCATGTTCAATCATTTGACACTAAAGCAGCAATAAAGTCAATGGGAAAGGGCGTGCAGGAAGTGGCCCGCATCCTCCGCTATGATTGGTTTGAAAAGGTGATGGAGGTCCGAAAAAAGGCAAACAAAAACACTTATCTGCTCACTGCTCATCATGCGGATGACCAGGTGGAAACCATCGCCATGAATTTTTTCAGGGGAACAGGAATTGCAGGGATGCACGGCATGCAGATGAAATCCGGCAGGTTGATCAGGCCTTTGTTGTTTACCACAAGAGCAGATATTGTTTCGTTTGCTGCATCCAATGCCATCAAATGGGTGGATGACAGTTCCAATGTTGAGGGTAA
>CANHSD010000270.1 GCA_947463105.1 Chitinophagaceae bacterium | reverse complement strand
ATGCCAAGGGCGATTTTTGCAACCCCACGGGTGATCTTTCTGGTAACGAAGGTCTCGCCACGCAATGGGCTCTCGTGGTTGAACAAAATACCATTGACAGCAAACATGCCGTAGGCTTCACGGTAGTTAACCGTAATCCAGTATGCGTACATTTTTGCAACTGCATAAGGAGATCTTGGATAGAAAGGCGTTGTTTCCTTTTGTGGCACTTCCTGCACCAGACCATACAACTCAGAAGTAGACGCCTGGTACACTTTTGTTTTTTTGGTAAGCCCCAACAAACGTACGGCTTCCAGTATGCGCAAGGTTCCAATACCGTCAGCATTAGCAGTGTATTCCGGTATATCAAAACTCACTTTCACATGGCTCATGGCAGCCAGGTTATAGATTTCATCCGGTTGTGTTTCCTGGATGATCCTGATCAGGTTGGTTGAGTCGGTGAGGTCACCGTAATGCAATGTAAGCTTTACTCCTTTTTCATGAGGATCGTGGTAGAGATGATCTATCCTTGAGGTATTGAAAAGTGAAGAACGCCTTTTGATACCATGAACAGTATATCCCTTTCCAAGCAACAGTTCGGTGAGGTAGGCCCCGTCTTGTCCGTTAACGCCTGTTACCAATGCGACTTTACCCATAGATTTGAAATTGTTTTATTTTTCTTAATGGCTTCAAAATTAAAGTAAATAAATGAGGTTTTAAGCCATTTATTTTCCATGCTTTGCGGTCTTCTAGATTGGCCTTGATTCGGTTGCTGATTGAAGCGGTGCTCTTGCCTCCCTGTCGCATCCTGATAATGGTTTCAGGGAGATAGGATGGATTTATCTTATATCTTAAAAGCAGTCTCAGCATCAGCTCATAGTCGGCTGCAGAACGAAGGCTGGTATTGAACATGCCATATCGCTCGTATATCGATTTTCGCAGAAAAAAAGTAGGATGCGGGGGCATCCAGCCATTGTACATGGAGGAGCGTTTGAAAAGACCTGATTTCCAGGTTCTGACAATTTTTGAAACATCCTCCCTGTCTACAAATACAAGATCTGCATAGGTTGCATCCGCAGCAGGATCCTCAAAAACAGCGGCAACTTTCGCAATGACCTCATCGTCTGCATAAAGATCATCGGCATTCAAAATGCCTATCACATCGCCTGAAGCCATGGCCAGCCCCTTGTTCATGGCGAAATAAATGCCTTCATCGGCCTCAGAAATGCTTTTTGCCACATGTGGAAAATTAGCGACAATGTTCATGGTTTGGTCGGTCGATCCCCCATCCACAATGATGTGTTCGATATGGGGGTATAACTGCGCCGCCACTGATTTCAGTGTGTCTCCGATTGTTTGGGCGGAGTTGAAGGAGACGGTGATGATCGAGACCTTTAGGATTGAAGAGGATGAAGGGGTGAGGGAGGTGAGCTTGCCTGCCGAAGGCAGGAGAGGTTGAGGGAGGTGGGCTTGCCTGCCGAAGGCAGGAGAGGTTGAGGGGGGCATCGTTAAGGCTTGATGGTTCTGGATTTGACAAGAATGGCAGGGTTGCCCTGGTAAATGCCATAGGCCTCAAGGTTTTTGGTGGCGATGGAGCCGGCGGTCAATACACTGTGTGAAAATGCAGTAAGACCCGGACCCACTAGGGCTTTTGCGCCAATCCAAACCCCATCTTCGAGGATGATGGGCCTGGCGATCAGGTCAAACCCCGGAGAACTGTAATTGTGGTTTCCAGTGCAAAGCATGGCCCCCTGAGAAATGCAAACATGGCTGCCAATATTCACAACTGTCATGTTGTCAATCCAACAGTTTTCCCCCAACCAAACATGGTCGCCCATTTTCAGTTTCCAGGGGTACTTTATGTGCACACCCGGACGGATCCTGGCTTCTTTGCCGATTGTTGCACCAAACAGTTCGAGCACCCATTTCCTGAATCCGCTGAATGGGATCATTGGGTTTCTGATCAGGAGTGGCCCCAACAAGAACCACAACAGCTGCTTGGTTTTGGAAGCACCAATGCTATGAGCGTATGCCTTGTTGTTGGCATCGTAATCTGTAAAGTATACTTTCATTTGATCCAATTTCAATGTCATCTTTGTGGTCATCAATCAATTGATGAAAATTGATTTGTTCCAGCTTCAACCCAGTATTTACATCATTTTGGTGCTCCTATTCAGCATTTTCAAACAATTGATTGTATTGGGCGAGGGCCTCGAGGTTGTTTTCATAGTCCTGAGCCAACGCCAATGCACCTTTCCTGTATTCCTGCCACTCAGCATCCCCCATGTCAACAAAGGATTGGATGGCCTTTGTGAAACCGGAAATATCGGAGAGAGAAAGGTCAATGCCGGCTTTTTTTACCTGAAGGTTTTGCCAAGGGGTTTGGTCACTGATCAGAACCGGACAGCCCACCGCAAGGGCTTCAAAAATGGCATGCCCGAAATTTTCCCCTTCTGTTGGCAGCACAAAAAGATTGGCCTTTTCCAGCAGGGATTTTATTTTGGCGTGGGGAAGATCTATATAATTGTTGATGTCTATCTTGAATTGCAGCTTGCCAATCTGCTTCTTGCACTTGCGCCAATACTCAGCATCCTCACGGGTGGCAACAATATCAAGGGCAATATCCCCCTTGGCCATGGTCAGGGCATTCAACAGGAAATCCAATTTCTTGATGGGATGGAGCCTGCCGACAAACACAATCCGCAATTTCCCGGATGCTTTTTCTGCCGTGCTGAGGTTTTTGTTAACGGCAACAGGAAGATTGGGGGCCAATACAATTCTTCGGGCTTTGGAAAAAAAACGCTTGATGTCCTTTGTTTCACCTTCTCCGGTGGAGTGAAAACTCAGGTAAGGTGCCATGCCCATCAGCTTGATCAGCCTGAGGTACATGAACTTTTTGATGGGCTTTACCGCCAATGCAGAACGCTTCAACATTCCCCTTGGAGCGATGATCAGCCGACCAGACCTGTAGGCTGCCGCCATCGGTTTGATCATGTTGGAGAACATGCTGTTGAGGTATATTTTATCCGGGTTGATTTCGGCAATGACCGACTTCACTTTTTTATACGACATGGTGCCAGGAGAATAATACCAGATATGGTATCCCTCCTTTTCTAACCAATGGTCTACCTCAATATGCTTGAAAGGCTTTTTGTCATTGATGTCACGATCGGAGGTGAATATATGAATATCGTAATGATCCTTGAAGCGATCAACGAAATTTACGATTGATCTTATGGGACCACCTGCCTTGAATGCGGGTGCAAACCAGTCGCAGAAAATCAGGAGTTTTGTTCTTTTAACGTTCAATGAATCCTTTGTTGTGGAATTAATTTTTAATGCCATTTTTATCCAGCCAATAACCCAAGACAACAAATTGCCATAGTTCCATCCACCTTACAGTTGGATCATCTCGGAGAAAACGATCCCAGTATTTCAGCAATGCATCACGCTTGATGAAATTTCGATTGGCCAAGGCATTGATCT
>CANHSD010000269.1 GCA_947463105.1 Chitinophagaceae bacterium | reverse complement strand
TAAATATCCTGTTTTTAAGCACTTTGTATGGGAACTAATTGATAGTCTGAATAAAAATAATGTAGAAAATCTAATTATTGACCTAAGAAATAATTCTGGTGGAAATACTACTCTTGGAAAACAACTAATCTATTTTCTTACAGATAAAGATACTATTAAAGGGTTTTCTGATTTTGCTTTTACTTCGGAAATGTATAAAAAATACTTTAGGAAAGAGTATCTGGATTTAGAAAAATTATATCCTGAGGGCGTGCCTCAAAGAGAATTAGTGCCAACAAACTCGGGTGAGAATTTATTTTTAGAGATTAAAAATAGCTCATCAAAATACTTCATTCAAAAGAACCGTCCAATCTTTAGAGGCAAAATTTATATCCTTGCAAATTATGGGACAGGAAGCGCAGCAGCAATGCTTACTACTTTAATCCAAGATAATGGAATTGGCACAGTAATTGGCACAAGTGTTGGAAACAATCCAATTGGTGCAACTACTTACACTCCAATGAAACTTCCAAAAACAAAGGCTGAAATTTCAATTGCTACATCCTATTTAGAACGACCTAAAAAAGAAAATGGAAAAATTCAAATACCAGATATCTGGATTGAATATACAATTACCGATTTTATAAATGGGAAAGATCCATACTTGGAATATGTAATAAAAACAATAAAAGAGAAAGCCAGCCACTAACATTCGGTTAACTGCTATGCTGGCAGACGAATAAATCCTCAGCTTTTTGTTCGCTATCAGCTTTTTGTTCCAGCTTGTCGTTTTTCAATTTAGCTTTTAGTTGTTTTCTTCAACTTTGTTAATTCTATTGGGCTTCGGTTCCGGGCTGGAAGAACATAAATCCCACCACAGCAGCAAGCCCTGCCCGTTAGCGGTAATATTTTATAACATTACATAACTGTAATGTTATAAAATTGAATTCATCTGTACATAAAAACTACCTCTAATAACGATTTTGTATCGTCCCCCTAAATAGCCGTGCTGGCTTTATGCAGTATTATAGAATTAAATCTTTGGTACCCAAAATGTCAATGCCACCAGAAATAGCACCAATCTGGAATAAAATACACCAGAAAATCACGTATTGTCTAACAGAACCCCCTATCCCTTCAACTCCTCAACGGTAGCACCAATGCCCCGGTCGGTAATGGCATCACACATGGGTTTAAGTTCATCGTAAGAGCCGTGCTTTACACCGTACTTGCCTTTGTAGTGGATGAACATGGCACATTGTTCGGCTTGCTCACGCTCATGCTTGCAGACTTCCATCAGGGTTTTGATGACATGATCAAAGGTGTTTACTTCGTCATTCCATACAATCAATGCATAACCAGTGCTGTCAAGCACTTCGGTTTCATATTGTTCCTTGTAAATGGGATTGGATGACATGCTGCGGATGCAGTTTTAAAGGTAAAGTGGTGGAACATACTGGACTCGAACCAGTGACCCCTACTCTGTCAAAGTAATGCTCTAAACCAACTGAGCTAATGTTCCTAACGAGGAACAAAGTTAAGGTAAAATCTGGAATCATGATGACTGGCTGCACCTTAAAATATCACTATAGAAGTATTAGCCAAACAATTCTTTTACTGCCTTTCCTTTGCCGTCAGGAGTCGTATAAAAAGGCCTTTCTTCTACCACATAATTGGTCTCAGGATCAATCCCCAGTGCATGATAAATCGATTGGTGTACCTGATCAATGACAATGGGATCTTTGATGGTTTTGCAGGGCCTCTCATCTGCGGTCTGTCCAAACACGTTGCCCTTCTTGATGCCACCTCCAAACATGAGCATGGAACATCCGTCAGTGAAGTGACGGTGCATGCCATAGAACTTGATATCATTGATGATGTCTGGCTGTTTAACCTGCTCCTGTACCTTCAACTCAGGCCTGCCCTCTACCATCATGTCCCTGCTGAACTCCGTTGCCAGGATGATCATGGTCCTGTCCAAGTGCCCAGACTGTTCCAAGTCCTTGACAAGCTGCGCAATGGGTGCATCAATCCTCTTTTTCATTTCGGCCAACCGTGTATGACCATTTTCATGGGTATCCCAATTCTTGAATGGTTCATACTCAGTTGTTACACTGATGAACCTGGCACCTTTTTGGGTGAGCCGCTTGGCCATCAGACAACCCAAACCAAATTTTCCTGTATTGTAAATATCGTAGCTGGACTTGGGTTCCTTATTTAAATCAAAAGCCGCTGCCTCTGGAGATTTGAGCAAGCGATAGGCCTGCTCCATCGAGCGCATCATGGATTCCTTGTGATAATCAGAACCATACTCACCCATGGCCCCCTGGCTCATCAGTTCTCTGTACAACTGATTCCTTTTCTCAAATCTGGTTTCAGACATGCCAACGGGTGGTCGGACAGATTCCAGCCCGGCGGTGGGATCTGGGATCATGAAGGGGCCAAATTCATTTCCTAAAAAACCTGCTGTATGAAATGCCTTCAATTCTTCTCCTTCTCCAACAGTAAAACGCTGCCCAATATCAATGAAAGCCGGAATGGCTGAATTGATTGGCCCCAACTCTTTGGAAACCCAAGATCCAATATGGGGGGCTGATACAGATTGTGGTGGCCTGTAACAGGTATGCCAATGGTATTGATGGCGGGAATGCAAAATATGCCCCATGTCTGCTGCCACATAAGAACGAATGACGGTTCCCCTGTCCATGATCCTACCAATGGACTCCAATCCTTCAGAAAAATGAACACCATCAAGAATGGTTGGCACAGACTGAAATGTGCTGAGGACGTCATTGGATTTTATCCCTGTTGAGTATGGCGTGAACCGCTTGGGATCAAATGTCTCGGTGTGTGCCATGCCACCCCCCATCCAAAGCAAGATGACGGTATCAGCAGTAGATTTCTTGCTGAAAGGCTTCATGCTGCTGAGGAGACCGGACAAGGGCATGGTTGCTCCCAGGGCTGCGATGGTTGCTGCACTGGTGTTCTTTAAAAATTTCCTTCTATCCGAGAATTTGCTCATGGAAAGTGAAGTTAACATTAATCAACGATCTGAATTTCAGGCAACAACAACACTGCCCAGAAAAAGTCCTGAATGCCTTCCAGAGATGGTGAATCCCCCAAAATTTTCATCGCCACTACCTTTTCCTTGCTGTTGGGTTTACGCCCTAATGAAAGAGCATAAAAAGCAGAGAGCAGTGATTCCCCATTGGGGTATCGTCTTTGCCATTTGATGGCGCCACGATGTAGCATGGCATTGAATCTCTCGCCATTGGTCAGTTCCAGGGCCTGCAGCAGGTTGGCCTGAGACTCACGTGCGGTGGTAACATTTTCCCTATTGGGCCTTCCTAACGCAATCAGAAATGGATTGTTTGCCACAAAGGCGGCCCGGGCAAAATATCCCCCAGGAGGAACGAAGCCTGCTGCATATTGTGGCTTGAATTTCATGATAGAATCAGGAAAAATAGGATCAATGATGGCACCTACAACATCAGAAAACTGTTCTGC
>CANHSD010000268.1 GCA_947463105.1 Chitinophagaceae bacterium | reverse complement strand
TTTTGGATGGATTGAAATTTTCTGGCTTCACCATCCATCCGTCCATTTCAACACCATCATCGGTTTTGATCTTGAAAAATTCGATGGTTGATGGCAGGTTTGCAACTTTGTTGATGGCCTCTTGCACAGCGCTTTTCCCATTGCCGCCCAGATGGGTGTTGAGGCTGATGGCCTCGGTTACATATTGTACCTTGTGATTGGAAAAGTTGTGGTAAGCTATATCAGCAACAGGTGAAATGTCATACTGGTGTGTGCCTGGCTGGGTATTGGGCGTGATGCGTTCAGGAGGAGCAGCGCCGTCAAGTTTTGTACGGTAGAGGTATTTCTGGGTGGCATTGTCGGGTGATGCATAAAAATAAACATAGCCTTCTTTTTCCTTGACTGCCGCGATTTCTATCACATCAAAATTACCCTGGGTCAGGAGAACCGACTCCTTGCCATTGCGTGACATGCGGTACAGATGCCGCCATCCGTCTTGCTCAGAAACCCACAAAAAGGATTTGCCACCATCAAGCCAATCCCATCCACCATAATTGTAGTCGTCATCAATGGAAGGAAGAATATCAATCCAGGCAGCATCTTTTTCTGCATGGATGGAAAATGCCTTGCCAGTGGCTGCATTGGCCAGGAAAAGCATGCTTTCATTTTGCTTCCTGTTGAGCTGCTGGACAATAACCTCATCCTTCCCTGCCCATTCCATCCTCGGAATATAATGTTGACGCTGATCCCCTGGAATATCCATCCAGGTCTTTTTACCGGTAGCCAGATCAATGACTCCAATCCTGACAGCAGAGGGGGCTTCACCCACCTTGGGGTATTCAACAGGTATGGGTTTTGAATAGATATCGGATAAATTGTCCATCATCATGAAATCCTTGGTGCCGGCAGCATTGACCTGCCAGAAGGCGATCTTTTTCCCATCGGGGCTCCACCTGAATCCATCACGGCAAGCGAACTCCTCCTCGTAGACCCAATCGAATGTTCCATTGATCATGCGCCTGTTGCCATCCGTTGTCAAAGCCTTGATGGCATCTGTTTTCAGGTCTTCAACATATACATTCTGTTCGGAAACATAGGCAGCTTTCTCTCCATCAGGTGAAATTTTTGCAAACATCAGGGTCTGTGCAGGCCTTGACTTTCCGAGCTGCTTCCATTTTTTTGTATTGTGGTTATAGAGCCAATAATCCCCCTTTGTATTGTAGCGCCAAACCCTTGCCGTATTGGCAAATACCAGCAATTGCTGGGTCTTTTCATTCCATGAATAAATGTCCATTTTCTTGAAAAGCTCCCCGTTGTTCAATACCAAAGCACTGATAATGGTATCAACATCGCCTGTCAAAACATCGGTTTTGACCAGCGCATTTTTACTGAGTGAGAATATTCCTTTTCCGTCTGCAGACCATTGCGTTTTGGACTGGGCCTGGAGGGTTACAGCATGGTTTATCGACAAACTTAACAAGAAAGCAAGGGTGATGAATGGCTTCATTTTCATTGTATTTGACTTGAAACCGGAAAATAGGAAAGTTCACTTATACTCAAATGGTTAATTTTGTGAAGGAACCTATAAAATGGAAAAAGAGAAACTCCGCCTGGACAAATACCTCTGGTCGATCCGGCTGTTCAAAACAAGAACTGCCGCCAGTGCTGCATGTGAAAAAGGAAGGGTGAAGATGAATGAAGAAAGCGCAAAGGCCTCCAGAGGGGTCAAGCCTGGGGACATTTATGAAGTCAAGACCGAAGAGAAAAAATGGACCATCAAGGTGATTTCATTATTGCACACCAGGGTTCAATACAGTGAAGCCATCAAGCACTATGAAGACCTGACAGCACCTGAAGAAGTGGAAAGGATCGCGTACCAGTCTGCTTCATTCTTCTCTGGGAAAAGGCCATCCAAAATTGGAAGACCAACCAAAAAAGAAAGAAGAGACCTGGGAGATTTTTTAGCACTGGATGATTGAGGGAGTGGAAACGCATCCATTCACAATTAAAAATCCCTGCAACATTTGTTGCCCAAATATTGAACCAACATGAACATCCATATCATCAGCGTAGTTCCAGAGTTAATGGAAAGTCCGTTTGGACATTCCATCATGAAACGTGCAGCAGCAAAGGGTTTGCTGCACATCACCGTTCATCCCTTGAGAAAATGGGCCATCAATGAATATGGCATGGTGGATGATTACCAGTTTGGCGGAGGCGCCGGAATGGTGATGATGTGCGAACCCCTGGCCAATGCCATTGAGGAACTAAACGCATTGCATCAATTTGATGAAATCATCTACCTGACACCGGATGGTGAAGTATTCAACCAAAGCATGGCCAATGGATTGTCCCTCAAAAAATCATTGTTGTTCATCTGTGGCCATTACAAGGGCATTGATCAGCGCATCCGCGACCACTATATCACCAAAGAAATATCCATTGGTGATTTTGTCATGAGTGGCGGTGAACTCGGCGCTGCTGTCATCGTGGATGCCATTGGCAGATTGCTTCCTGGTGTGCTCAACGATGAAACCTCGGCGCTGTTTGACTCTTTCCAGGACAATCTCCTTGCGCCTCCAGTCTATACAAGGCCCGTTGATTTTCGGGGTTGGAAAGTGCCTGATGTTTTGATGAGCGGAGACCATAAAAAAATTGAGGATTGGCGCTATGAGCAGGCCTTGAAAAGAACAGAGGAAAAAAGACCTGAGCTGCTGAAGGATTGACACATCTACAAATGCCAAGAGCAATTGCCTAGTGCTCTCTTAAAAGAGAAAAATAACTCAGCTTTTTGACAAGATAATTTCTCTACAACAAAACTGTTGAGATGTTAAGTTATGTGCAACTAATTCCCCACCTGGCCTGGAGGGGAGTTATTTGTGTTTTTAACATCAGAACAGGATATGACTAAGCAAACATGATTTCTTTTCTCATCCGCTTCATCTGCTCAATCAATACAGCATCTTTTTTGAGCAGTGATTTGAAATGGAATCCAGCCCTGTGTCTGGCGTAGCGGTCAATCCATTCCAGTGCTGCAAAACAAAATGCCGGGGATACAAACATCAAGAGCCAAAGCATTTTTTGACCGGCAAACCAAAAAACAAGCTGCAAAAACAACCACCAGATGAGGCCAAGAAATCCGAGCACACCATTGTAAACACTGGTATAAAAATCAATCCTGGTGACCGTTTTATCGGTAATCCATTTTCCCAGCTTCGCTGGAATCCACCAAATGATGGTCCCCAACACATAAAGTGGGAGTGCCGCCATCAAGAAGAACGTGTTGCGATTCATCTTGATGCGACTGGATGAAAAACACCGGTCATCAATTGAATGAAGCCGAAGGTTTTGATGGAACTGCAACAGCATTTCCTCATAGCCTGAATATTGGTGATCATCCATCTCCGCCAACTTTTCACAGATATTTCTGGAAGCCCAAAAATAAGCTTCCTTGTTTCCGGCATGATCATGGTAAGCCATGCGCATGACAGCCTCTGCTGTTTCTGTCCGTTCGCCTTTTTTAAGGTGAATCACATTTTCTTCAAACATCTTCTGCATGTCTGCAGTGAGCCTGTTTACAG
>CANHSD010000267.1 GCA_947463105.1 Chitinophagaceae bacterium | reverse complement strand
ATGATCCTGTATTCCAACCTTGCTTCCTTTCCCAATTCGCGCTTCAATGTCTTTGCAAGGAGATTGATATAGTGTTCCTCAATGTACTCATAGAAAAACTGACTTGGAACCTGGATAGTCAGCACATTGTCTTTGATGGCTACCGGCTTGATGGGCTCAAACCATGTTTTGAAATGCTGCCACTCTACAATATCCTTGATGATTGCCAAACAATTGCTCCAAATCTTATCGAACTGTTTTTCCATTATTACCTAAGCAGTTTAAAGTTGGTTACATACAGCCTGAAGCTGCATTTAAATTCCTGTTTCTCCACATCTCCTGTTCCTCGATCAAAACGAGCAAGACGGCGAATATAGAATCAGTTTTTTAATAAAAAAATTTTTTAATCCACAATATTTTCCAGTACCGAAATCGCTTGATTTTTATCTAATCTTTGCCCCCCTTCACGTGAAAAATCGTAATCCAAACGCCCCAGTTGGAGCCCTCCCCAACCTACCTGGTTCACCACTACTTTCTTGCCTGCCTTGTTCACATATTCACGGGGTTTCTCGAAGAAGCGATGGGTATGTCCTCCAAGGATTAAATCAATGTGCTCAGATTCCCTGGCCAACACTTCATCACTGACCTTGTTGTCACTGTACTTATCACCCAGGTGTGAAATGCAGATCACCATATCACATTTCTTTTCTTTCTTCAGCAAAGCTGCTGTACGACTGGCATTGCTGATAGGATCCATGTACACCGTGTTGCCATAAAGACTCTCTGGAACAAGGCCGGTCAGTTCTATACCCACACCGGTTACACCAATTTTCAGATCTCCTTTCCTGAACACCTTGTAGGGCGCAAAATGATTTTCCATCGGCGTTTGCCCGAAATCATAGTTGCACATCAAGATAGGAAATTTTCCGTGGTCGGTCAGTTGTTTTACAAAGTTGTCCATGCCAGCATCAAAATCATGGTTGCCCATCACGCCGGCATCATATCCCATCATCTGCATGGCCCTCATTTCCGGCTCTCCTTTGAAGATATTGAAATAGGGCGTTCCCTGAAAAATATCACCTGCATCAAGCAACAATACATTGGCTTCCTGGGCCCGGATCTTGCAGATGATTGCTGCCCTTGCAGTTATTCCACCCATGCCTGCATTTCTGGTGCCATCCATCGGAAAAGGATCCAAACGGCTGTGCACATCGTTGGTGTGCAGGATGGTCAGTTTGGCTGATGATGCGGATGCAAAAGAATGGCCATTGAAGAGCATGGCTCCGGCTGTCATTCCCCCCTGTATGATGAATTTTCTCCTGTTCATTGTGTGATCCTGTTTTTGGGCTCTCCAAATGTTTTTATCCCTGCTTTGTTGCTGGCCTTGCAATATTCGATGATGGCATCGCGCTGAAAATATCCTGTTCGCTGCTGGGGCAGTTTCTTGAAAAGGATAAATCCTCCTCCCCCATCAACGGCATAATCCGAATTGACCATAAAATAACTGCGGTTCATGTCAATCGGGCTTCCGCCGATCAGCACATCCACCGCTTTCTTGTCTTTTATCCGCATGCTCATGCCCGCAATACCTCCGCCTCCACCATCTTCTGCCAGCCGATCGAGTGATAGTTGCAGAATGCTTCCTTTTACCTCTACGATGACAAGGGTATTGTCAAAGGGCATCACCTCGTAAATAACCCTCCTATCAATATTTCCTGCAGCAATGCGGTTGATGCGCACGCCACCATGGTTCATGAAGGCAACATCGGCCCTCTTGTCGAATTTCTCCCTGGCAGCCCAGAGATAGGCATCCGCCAGGAAATTGCCCAGTCGGCTGTTGGGCACCTCTTTCAACAGATCTGTTGCATTTTGGGCAAGGACCTCGTTCATGGTCTTGTCTACGCTGTCCCTGTATGGCTTCAGCATACTGAGGTAGGAAGTATCTGACTTCTTTGTCTGCCCAACCGGATAACCCTTGTATCCAATCCCCGAAAGGGTTTGGTGAGAATGACATGCAGAGAGCAACACAAAAAACAACAAAAAAGGGGTAATACGCTTCATCAGAATGGGTGTATGTCGGAAGGTAATGATTTTTGGACAAATCTTTTTCACTGATTCAGATAAATGATAACTTCGCCCAAACAGTTATTTTTATGGGATTCGATCTTACCGGTAAACTTGTGGCCAAATTTGAAACGATTCAACGAAGCGCCACCTTCAAAACAAGGGAATTTGTTGTTGAAACAAACGAAGACATCAACGGCCGCACCATCACCAATTTTGTAAAGTTCCAATCAGTACAAGACAGAACGACCATTATTGATCGTTTTAACATAGGAGATACGGTAAAAGTCCACTTCAACCTCAAAGGTTCCCGCTGGGAAAAAAACGGCCAGGTCAACTATATCACCAACCTTGATGCCTGGAGGATTGAACAAATCAGCATGGGCTCAGGTGGTTCCATTGAAACGCCTCCCGCCTTCTCTCCTGATCCTGAGAGCCAGCAAGGCATAGCAGACGACTTGCCATTCTAATCTACCCTTACAATGCAGCATGAGGTCCTTTTGCAACTTTCTCCGAAAGATGCAGCGCAATCTGCTGTCATCTCGGATAATATTGCCAATGCATTAGGACTTGAGCCCAAGAGGGTAACGGGCTTTCATTTCATCAAAAAATCCATTGACGCAAGAAAACGGAATGTACTGATCAACCTCAAGCTCCGTGCTTTTGTGGATGAGCCTTTTTTTGATGCAACCATTCCCGAGTTTGTTTTTCCAGATGTCCGCAATTCAGCAAAGCGAACCCTGATCATTGGTGCAGGTCCAGCAGGCCTTTTTGCCGCCCTGGAATTGATCCAACAGGACATCAAGCCCATCATCCTCGAGCGCGGAAAAGACGTGAGGGAAAGAAGGCGAGACCTTGCCGCCCTCAACAAGGAAGGCATACTCAACGAAGACAGCAACTATTGTTTTGGCGAAGGCGGAGCCGGCACCTACAGTGATGGCAAACTCTATACCAGGAGTACCAAACGCGGCAATGTCGACAAAGTATTGCAACTGCTTGTTCATTTTGGTGCAGATCCTGCAATCCTCTACACAGCCCATCCACACATTGGCACAAATAAACTGCCTGGCATCATCCAGAACATCAGGCAACAGATTATCGAGTCCGGCGGTGAAGTGCATTTTAATGAGCGGGTCGTCGATTTTACGATAGATAATCAGCGGGTAAAATCCGTCCGCTGTGCTTCAGGCAATAGCTTTGACGGAAACAACCTCATCCTGGCAACAGGTCATTCTGCCAAAGACATCTATCTGTTGTTGCACAACAAAAATATCCTGATCGAGGCCAAACCTTTTGCCCTCGGCGTTCGAATTGAACATCCGCAATCCCTTATCGACTCCATTCAATACCATTGCCCCAGTGCTGTTGGCAGAAATGAGTTCCTGCCTCCTGCTGCCTACCAGTTGGTGGAACAGGTGAATGGCCGGGGGGTATTCTCTTTTTGCATGTGCCCTGGCGGCATCATTGCCACAGCATCCACCGTTCAGAACGAATTGGTGGTCAACGGATGGAGCCCATCAAAACGGAACAATCCTTTTGCTAACT
>CANHSD010000266.1 GCA_947463105.1 Chitinophagaceae bacterium | reverse complement strand
TTGTACTGTCCCTCAAGTAGTGGGAGATGGTTCATAACAATTCCCCAAATAATTTCATCTGACACAGCGTCATAGCCATGTATGATTCTATTTCTGGTATCTACAATTTTTCTTGTATATCAAAAAGCCATGCGTTTGTTTATCCATAAACAAGTTCTTTTGTTTGGTTTACCACTTGTTTAAAATAGGGATTTTTAATGGCTTGTTCCTCTAGTAAATCCAAGGGTCTTTTTAGTATTTCCTGTAATGCAAATTTTAGATCAAAGTATTTGTCAGCATAATCCTTAATATCAATATTTTCAAACTCCACAATCAAATCAATATCACTATTCACATTAAAAATAGATGTTAATACTGACCTAAACGCATAAAGGCGCTTTACCCTGTGGCTTGCACAAAGTTCATTGATTTGGTTTTTGTAAAGTGATAACGAGTTCATAGCATTGATATACAGAAATTTAGCATTTATTCATACAATTTTAGTGCAGCAGTAAGATACTGCCATTTAATACTATTGATTACCTTGCCGTAATCAAATTCTTCCACATGCAAACCATCACCGTCAAGGCCACCATCAATTCATCCATCAATACTGTTTGGGATTTCTGGACCAAACCAGAACACATCATGCAATGGAACAACGCCAGTCCTGATTGGCATTGTCCTTCAGCCACCAATGACCTGAGGGTTGATGGCGAGTTCCATTACATCATGGCGGCCAAAGATGGCAGTGTTAATTTTGATTTTTGGGGAACCTATGTAAAGGTTGAACCAAATAAAGCATTGGAAATTTATTTGGGCGATGGAAGAAACCTGAAAGTTGACTTCAACGAAATCGATGGTGCAGTGAACATCACAGAAATATTTGAACCCGAGGAGGTCAATTCTCTGGAGTTGCAAGAGGCGGGTTGGCAGTCCATCCTGAACAATTTCAAGCACTATGTTGAAGGATGATTACTGATGCTCTTACAAATCAAACAAACTTATTTTGAAGTAATGATCTGCCCGTAAAAAGCAATCATCCTGTTCAAATCTGAAACGCCAATGCGCTCATCAATGCCATGAAAGCCTTTGGCATCTTGCATGGGTGTGAAGTTCAGTACGGCTTCGCTGAAACCCCTGAAATAGCGGGAGTCTGTAGCGCCAATCATCAGGTAGGGCGATACCAATGCAGATGGAACAAGGCTATTGGCAATCCCTTCCAGCTTCTTGAAAGCTGGGTGATCGGTGGGAGTTGTTGCCGAAGGTTCCATGAGCGAAATGGTTTGTTTTTTCACCATTACGCGTTCATCATTGATGGCTTTTTTCACAAAATTGACCACATCTTCACTGGTTTCACCCGGAAGAATGCGGCTATTGAAAGTTGCCTTGGCAATCGAAGGAATGACATTGTCTTTGATCCCTGCCTTGACAATCGTAGGCACAATCGTGGTATGCACCATCGCATTGGTTTGTTTGTTTTCTTCCAACTTGCTGATCACCTTATCTTTAAAAAGCCACATGTTGGACATTACCATGCGGTTGAAAAAAGATTGGGCTGCCCCTGTTCGGTTGAGCAGTTCACCTACTGAAGGCGTGATCATGGCAGGCATTTGTTTGGCCCTGACTTTAACGATGGCTTGGTTCAATACATCAATCGCCGTTTCTTTATCAGGCATCGATGAATGGCCACCGGGGATTTCAACCGTAAGGTCGATGTTCACAAATCCTTTTTCACCGGTTCCAATCACAGCAACTGGTCTGCCCAGGTCTTTGAAACGTTGTGTATCAATCTGTCCACCTTCATCCAATACGAATGCAGGCTTGATGTTGTTGTCCTTGAACCACTTGGAGAAAATGGCGGCTCCTCTTTTTCCTGCAATTTCCTCATCATGTCCAAAAGCCAGGTAAATCGTGCGTTCTGGTACATGGTTTTCCTTGAGCAATTTTTCAACGGCTTCCATGATGGCAATGGCAGAAGCCTTGTCATCCACAGCGCCCCTTCCCCAGATGGTATCGTTTTTGATGATGCCGCTGAAGGAGGGATAGGTCCATTTGCTCTCCGCTACTGCTTCCACAGGAACCACATCCATGTGGGCCATCAACACGTATGGCGCTGCTGTTGTGTCTTTTCCTTTCCATTTGAATACATAGCTGAACTGATTGAACGTCATCTTTTCCAACTGCTGGTGCATCAGTGGATACGTGCTTTCCATGAAGCTGCGGAATTTGGTGAACTCCGCTGTGTCAATTGCAAGTGTATCTCCGAATGAAATTGTTTTTATTTGGATGGCATTGCTCAAATGAATGGCTGCTGAATCGTTGTTGGGTATTTCAACCACGGTGCCGTTGAAAGCTGCTGTCTTTTGAAAGCGAAGGGTATTGAACAGAAGGATTCCTGCAACAACAGCGATGGCCAACAATGCGAAATATAACAGACGTTTCATGATGATAAAGATTGAGCATTGAAGGTATGAAGAAAGGCCAACTCAATCAATTTGCTGGTATGGTCTGCCATAAAGTGAGGGATGTTCAGCAGTCCATCTTTTAACTCCAGGTTTTTGAGCGAATAACGAATGCGAAGTGGACATTTATAGTGTTGATGGTAAAGGGTAAGGCTTCTGCTTTTTATGTTTTCGTCAGACTTGACTTCGATTGGAATGATTTCATTCTTCCATTGGATGATAAAATCAACTTCAGCCTTCACATCAGAGGTCCAGTAGCGTGCTTCAGCATCAATTTGAGGGGTCAAACTTTGCAACACATAATTCTCAATCAGTGCTCCTTTGAATTCCATGAACAGTCGGTTTCCTTCAGTAAAAGCTACCGGATCAAGCCGAGACATTCTCCTGAGCAAACCAACATCAAAACAATAGATTTTATAGGCATGAAGATCATCATAGGCTACCAAAGGTAGCTTCGGAGACTTGTTCAAAAAAACCCTGTGTATAAGGCCTGCTTTTTCAAGCCAAATGATGGCATCCTCATATTCTCTTGCTCTGGCTCCTTGTTTCACCAGCTGGTACACAAATTTTTTGTTTTCCCTTGCCAATTGGGATGGAAGCGATTTCCATACATGGTTGATCTTGGCAGAATCTTTCATGACGGGATGTTTGGCAAAATCATTTTGGTAAGACGTAAGTAAGTCGTCAAGGATTCTGTCTACAGCAGAAAAATCATGGGTTTCAGTAAAGGCAACAGCCACAGCTGGTAGGCCTCCCGTGATCAGGTATTTTTTAAAATTATCTTTTAGCCGGTTAAAAAAAATGTCTGGAATCGATTCAATCCTTTTCATTGAATCCATGTACTTCTTCAAGCCTCCATCCACTTCTTGCAAAAACTCTGAAAAACTGAGGGGGTAAACGTCCAAGAATTGTACTTTCCCAACGGGAAAGGACGTTCCATTTCCAAGGGAAACCCCCAACAGTGAACCTGCTGATATCACATGCAAATCAGGTATGTTTTCTGCAAAATATTTCAAGCTGCCCAACGCAGGAAGGCATGCTTGTATTTCATCAAAAACCAATAAAGTCCCCACTTCAATTTTTGATCCATGTACAAGTGATAAGTTGTCAACGATTTCTTTTACATTTTTCCCCCTTTCAAAAAATT
>CANHSD010000265.1 GCA_947463105.1 Chitinophagaceae bacterium | reverse complement strand
TCCAATCGATTTCACCACGCTGAAAAACATTTTTATGACCAAGCACATTATCCTTCCAGCACTTGTATGCATGTTCTTTATCGGCAGCCCCTCAGCACAGGAAAAAGTAGTAACCCTGCCTGAAGTAACCGTTACTTCGATCGCCCTGGTGGCACCCAATGTAAACAAGTCTTTTAAAAAAGCTTTCCCGGATGCGGAAGACCTGAGCTGGTATAAATACGACAAAGAATACCTGGCAAAATTCATCATCAAAGACATGAACCACAATACCCGTTACAGGCAAAATGGCGTCATGAAATATGATATCAGTTATGGATATGAACACAATCTGCCAGAAAAAACAAAGGAGATGGTGACCAAGGTTTATGACAATTACAAGATTATCAGGGTCATCAACATAAAGGTTACTGAACGCAACATTTGGGTGGTCAAAATGGAAGGAATGAAAAAATACCTTACGGTAAGGGTTGAAGATGATGAAATGGATGAAGTAGAATCCTTTTCTAAAGCAGAAACACAAAATTAATACCTCCTTTTTGACCGCTTGGAAAAAGATGGTTAGTATTGGTGATCAATTTTGACTACCATGAGGCTAATCATCTTTTTTTTATTTTCATTCGTTTCTTTTGATGCATTATCACAGGCTGTTGCCTATTCCCAAGCCAATGCCCATTCTCACAATGATTATGAACAAAAGAATCCATTCCATGAGGCCTATAATGAACAATTTGGGTCGATTGAAGCAGATGTCCATCTTGTTGAAGGAACCCTTCTGGTAGGCCATGACAACAAAGACCTCAGGCCTGCAAGCACGTTAGAGAACCTTTACCTTAAACCACTATCACAATACAATGACAAAAAAAGAAAGCTTCAACTGCTCATTGACATAAAAACAGCCGCCATTCCAACCCTCGAACGCCTGGTAGCCATACTTAAGAAATACCCCTTCATCACCAAAAATCCGTTGATCAAAATTGTCATCTCTGGCAACAGGCCTGATGAAAACAACTATGCCGACTACCCTTCTTTCATCTGGTTTGATGGGCGGCTGGACAAGACGTATACAGACCAACAACTGAAAAAAATAGCCTTGTTGAGTGACAGTTATGGCAAATTTGTCAACTGGAAAAATCCATGGCCCATCGCGGATGTAGACCGTCAAAAAATAGCAGCTGCGGTAAAAAAGGCCCATGAGCTGCAAAAGCCCATCAGGCTTTGGGCCAGTCCAGACTTCCCGGAGGCCTGGGAAGAAATGATCAAGCTCCAGATTGATTTCATCAATACCGACAAGATCAATGAACTCTCTGATTACCTCACCAAAAGAAATTCTTCACTCCGACTGCTTCCCTACAACAGGATCATCCGCTCTGCCGGAGAAGTAATCCGTTTTGGAAAACCGGACTTGGAAAACCACGCATTGGATGTGGCCTCTCTGGATGAAAATGGAAATGCGATTGTTGAAGACAGGTATGGCATTACGGCAATAAACGTCAATCAAAAGAAAGTCACAGGGCAATGGCGGTTCACTGATATACCAAAGTTTGGGAATTTCATGAGCACCTATTCAGGCATCAAAACATTTATTGAAAACGGGAAAACCTGGATTGTTTGGGGGGCAGCAGACAAAAGCAATGGCAGGTCCTCCCTCATGATTGCCGAATGGAACAATGGACTGAAAAATATTGAGGACATCCCATTTGAGAAAATTTCACCTGCCAGCAATGCCATCCCCAACGAAATTGCAGTTTCAAGAGAGATGAATGGACTTTTTTTGTATGTCGTTTTGAATGGAAACAATTCCATCCAGAAAATTGATTGGAGCAGCCGAAAAACAATCTGGACAGCAGCCACAGGTATTGCGCCTTATGGCATTGCTGTTGCCGACAACAAGGTGTTCGTGAGCAACTGGGCAGGCGAAAAAGCCATAGACCCCTCAAAAGAAAGGGCTGGCGTTCCCTGGGGGCTGGCCTATACTGACCCCAGAACTGGCGCAACAGCTGGAGGTTCACTTTCCATTTTCAATACCACTGACGGAAAGACATTGGCTGAAATACCTATTGGCCTTCACCCCAATGTGGTGAAGGCTTCAATGGATGGAAAGTATGTTTACGTTGCCAATGGTTCCAGTGATCATATATCAGTTGTCAATGCCACTGAAAACAAATTGGTTGAAACAATAGATGTTGGGTTGATGAGGGGTAAGCATAGTTTTGAAGGCAGTACACCCAATGGCCTGGAACTCAATATAGACAATACCCAGCTCTATGTATCCAACGGATTGGACAATGCGGTGGCTGTGGTGCAGCTGGGAAAAAATGCTTCCTCCAATGGAAGGGGAAAATCTGTTGTATTGGGTTATATCCCCACAGAAGCTTACCCTGCAGGATTAAAACTTATCAACAATAGCCTGGTGGTGGCCAACCTGGAATCAGATGGCGCCAATGTGGTGGACAGCAAGAAAAAAGCAAGGTCCATACACCATGAACTCGCCTCTGTAAGCATCATTCCCATGCCAGACAATCCAACACTGGACGCATATTCACTTGAAGTGGCACAACTCAACCTTACCAACAGATTGGATGCCCTGTCCTTGTCTCCACGTGCAGATGCACTTCCCAGGCCTGTTCCAGAGCGGATTGGCGAGCCTTCTGTCTTTAAGCATGTGGTGTACATCATCAAAGAAAACAAAACCTATGACCAGGTATATGGAGACATGAAAGAAGGCAGGGGTGACAGCAGTCTTTGCGTATTTGGAGAAAAGATTACCCCCAACATGCATGCATTAGCCAAACAATTTGGATGGATGGATGATTTCAATGCCTCAGGAAAATCATCGGCAGAAGGCCATCAATGGACAGATGCTGGAATAGTTTCTGATTATGTTGAGAAAAATGTTCGCGCATGGTTCAGGAGCTACCCCCACCGACAGGAAGATGCGCTTGTTTACAACAAAACGGGATTCATCTGGAACCATGCATTGGACCATGGCAAAACAGTAAGGGTCTATGGAGAGGCCTGTGAAACGGTCTATGATACAAAGCTCAAATGGAGAGATCTCTATACAAATTATTCAGCAGGAAAAAAGCCAGACTGGTTCAACAAAACAACCATTGGAAGGCTCAATCCAATCATTCACCCGACGATGCCGGATTGTGATAATTATGTTTTCAGCGACCAGCAACGTGCCGATATTTTCATTGAAGACTGGAAAAAACATGAGGCAGGTGATAGCCTTCCCAACCTGATGGTGCTTTCGCTGCCCAATGACCACAGTGCTGGAACATCCCCCAATTTTCCTACGCCTGACGCCATGGTAGCAGACAATGATTTGGCTGTTGGCAGAATCATGGAAATGATCAGCAAGAGCAAATATTGGGATTCAACGGTGGTTTTCATTACCCAGGATGATTCTCAGGGAGGATGGGACCATATCTCCGCATACAGAACTGTTGGTTTGGTAGCAAGCCCTTACAGCAGTGGAAAACTCGTATCCACCCATTACAACCAGGTGTCGATGCTCCGGACCATAGAACAGATCCTGGGCATACCTCCAATGAACATCATGGATGCTACCTCAAGGTTGATGACAGACTG
>CANHSD010000264.1 GCA_947463105.1 Chitinophagaceae bacterium | reverse complement strand
TAAAGCACTGAAGGAACCCTTGTTCTGTTCAACGGGCATACAACCCGTAGCTTTCATTGACAAAATTAGGCCCTTCGGCTAATCTTTCCATAAAAATGGATATAAAATAACGGCAAGGAAGACAATGAGTATGTCGAGGGATACAAGGAGCAGGACCAATTGCTGGGGAACTCCATCCCTGAACACCTCAGAAAATGCCGTCTTTGAGAGTCTGACAAGCAAGAGAAGCTGGGGGATTATCAGGGGAAAGCCAAGAATCGCCATCAATGAAGCCTGCTGCATGGCCTTGCTGGCGATGGCAGCCAGCATGGTAAAGACCAATCCCAAGCCCATGGAGCCCAAAAGTCCAATAAAAAGAAATTGCAAAAATGATGCTGTAGGGTTGCCCATGAATGCGGTGTAGAGCAGCAAGTTGACCAGGTTCATTGCCAGCATCAAGAGAACATTATAACTAAGTTTAGAGAGGATGAACACAACTGGAGAAGTGATGGAGTAATAATAGAGCATACGCCCCCTGGCTTCCTGCAAAAAACTTTTTGCTACCGCATTGATGCAAATAAAAAGTTGGGTGATCCAAAAAAGGGAGTTCCATGTATCCGAATCCGGGGAATCAATGGTCAGGTAAATCACAAATACTGTTGAAGCGATGTACAACATCACACCATAAAGGGTGTGCTGCTGCCTGGTCTCCAGCAAGATTTCTTTTTTCAGCAGCGCGGTAAATTGATTCAGTGCTTCCAAGGAAATTTAATTAAGTGTTGAAGCAATTCCTGCAACGGGCCTCGTATTGGTCTTTTTCCCCCAAAACCACCTGGTCTGTCTTGGATGAAATCCTGTAGGAGTAACTGGCAATTCCTCCGCACTTGATGCAAACGGCATGTAACTTGGTTACAAAATTGGCCACGGATAGGAGAGCCGGCATTGGACCAAATGGTTTGCCTGTGTAGTCCATGTCGAGACCCGCCACAATCACCCTCTTTCCCGCATTGGCAAGGCTTTCACAGACATGCACAATATCTGCATCAAAAAACTGGGCTTCGTCAATACCAACAACATTGAACGCTTCCGCTTGGGAAAGGATGTCTTTGGATGATTTCAGTGGTGTTGCATTGATGGTATTTTCATCGTGCGAAACAATTTTTCCCGCATGGTATCTGATATCAATTGAGGGTTTGAATATACCCACATGCATGTTGGCAATTTTGGCACGTTTTAGCCTCCTGATCAATTCCTCTGTTTTTCCTGAGAACATAGAACCACAGACTACTTCTATCCATCCTGCTTGTTGACTATGGTTGATTGGTTCTATGAACATGTGTTGGTTTGTTGATCTCTTGGTATCTTTATGAGCAAGGAACTGTAAAAATACCATAAAGCGATGGAAAGACTTAAACAATTGACGGAAAAGTTGAACCGGCAGACCATTGAAGGGGTCTCGAAGGAAGCCTTGTTGGAAATTGGCTTTGAAATTATCCGGGAATTGATGCAGTCCGAACAGCCAGTGCAATCAGAAGAGCAGGTTCAGGCCCCCAAAGCCTTAGGGCCTGAAATACATACTGGTACAGTTCAATCATTGAATGATCGATTCAACCCTTCTGTGCCAGACCTCTCGGATAGGCTGCAACAGCTTCGGCAAGACACATTGAGGTCAGCCATGGGCATCAATGACCGGTATATTTTTTTGGAGACACTCTTCAGGGGGGATGCCCATAGTTTTGATACCATGATGGGATTGTTGGACCATGCCAAAACTGTCAACGATGCTGAGTTGATTGCTGGCCAATACATCAGGAAAGTGCAAGACAACCTTGAACATGCCGCAGTGGTTGAAAAATTCTATGAATTGCTCAGAAGCCGATTTTCGGCTATATGACGGACAATGATATCAGTTGCTCCTTTTCTATGAAGCACAAAGTTCCTTGCTGCTTCTTCTAGTGATGTTCTCGTTACAATATCCGATAACAGGTTTTCAGTGATGGAAATCAAGTCGAATTTTGTACTGTAACTGAAGCCGATACCAGTTTTAATCAATGCATTTGCTTCTGCTGTTCGGTTGTGGTTGGGGCCAAAAATAACTGTTTTTCCATATGCTGCTGGCTCAAGGATGTTGTGAATGCCAGCGACATTAAATCCTCCTCCCACATAACAGATGGTAGCATAGCGGTAAAGCTTTGAAAGCATTCCAATACAGTCAATAATCAATACCCTGGCACCTTTCAATCGTTCATGGTCATCCACTTCAGACAGGAGAATGTGTTGTTTGAACAATTGTTTGATTTCTTGAAGATGTTTAATGCCAATTTCATGCGGTGCGATAACGAGTTTTAGGTCAGGTTGGGTATCCAGTAATCCTGAGAGCATTTCCTCATCTTCTTGCCAGGTGCTTCCTGCAATCATGGTATTGGCGTCATTGCAAAATCCTTCAATAGCAGGGTGATGAAAAGGCCTGCCCATGATCTCTGCAACACGGTCATAGCGCGTGTCACCCGCAATGGTAACAGGTGCCTTCAGCTTGAATTTTTGCAGGATGGCTGCAGATGCTGCATCCTGTACAAACAGATGGGTATAGCTTTCGAGCAAGGTTCTGAGAAAACCACCCATTGGTCCAAAAAACTGCTGTTTGGGTGTAAAGATGGCGGATATCAGCAGGGTAGGAATCCTTCTTTTATGTAATCCATTGAGATAATAGAACCAGGATTCATATTTGATGAAGATGGCCAACTCAGGGCGGACAATATCAAGGAATTTTCGTGAACGGATGCGTCCATCCAGCGGAAGGTAAAAAACCATGTCGGCTCCATCAAAGTTTTTCCTGATTTCATATCCCGAAGGGGAGAAGAATGTCAGGAGGATCCTGTGGTGAGGGTAGTTGGTTTTGAGGCTTTCCAATACTGGTTTTCCTTGTTCAAATTCGCCCAATGATGCGCTGTGCATCCATATGATTGGACCTTTCCCCTTTTCTGCAGCGGCTTTCAGTCTTTCAAATATATTATTTCTCCCTTCAACCCATAGCCGGGCTTTGGCATTCCAGCTGGACGCAAATCGTATACCTGAATCGTATGCATGGAGGAATATATGGTAAAAAAACAGCATGCCTATATTAAGCGGTAAAGCTACGGCCAAATTAAATTATACCCTTTATTTTCTTACCTTTGCGCAACAAATAAAGGATTATGTTCCCTATCCAGATGGTGGATTTGAAAAGGCAATACCTCAAAATCAAAACAGAGGTTGATGAGGCCATTGCTGATGTTGTTCACAATGCATCATTTATCAATGGGAAGGCCGTCACTGATTTTTCCACCCAGCTGGGTCATTTTCTGGATATTGACCATGTTGTGCCATGCGCCAATGGTACAGATGCTTTACAGATAGCCATGATGGCACTGGGTTTGGAACCGGGCGATGAAATTATTACACCCTCTTTTACGTATATCGCAACAACAGAGGTCATGGCCTTGTTAAGGCTCAATCCTGTTTTTGTGGATGTTGATCCGAGGACTTTTTGCATTGATTCCAACAAGATTCGGGAGGCCATTACCCCCAGAACGAAGGCGATTGTACCGGTTCATTTGTATGGTCAGTCTGCCCCTATGGAAGAAATCATGGCCAT
>CANHSD010000263.1 GCA_947463105.1 Chitinophagaceae bacterium | reverse complement strand
GTTTTCAATGATGCCATTGTGAATCATTGAAATCCTACCACTGGCAGAAAGGTGTGGGTGGGCATTTCGATCACTAGGTTCACCATGTGTAGCCCAACGGGTATGTCCTATACCAATGGTTGAAGGCAGATGAGTACCCAATAATGACTCTTCAAGGCGCGCAACTTTTCCTTGTTTTTTGAAGACATCAATCTTGTCTGAAATGAGGGCTACACCGGCGCTGTCATATCCCCTGTATTCAAGACGTTTAAGTCCTTTGAGTACAATAGGGTACGCTTCGCGATGTCCTATATAGGCAACGATTCCACACATTGTTAGGATTTTTGGTAGATGGGCGAAACTAACATGTTCATGTGATGCAGCTCAAAGATTTAGGTAAAGAGTTTGTCAGCAAATGAGAAAATGCACAAATAAATCACTTGCTAAAAGATCTTTACACCCTAAAACTGGAACTTTGCTATCCTTCCGTTGCCACCTGCCATGATTGCATATTTACCGTCAGGGGATTTTACAGCAACGTGGAAACCAATATTGCTGATGGTTTTCCAGTTCAATCCAGCATCCACAGAAAGATCAACGCCGGAAGTTCCACAAGCCAATACGGAAGTCTTGGATAAAAACACTGCAGCGCTTTTGTATCCTGAAGGCGGTGTGACAGCATAACTGAATGTTACCTTGGGATAGAGTGAAAAAAGCAGAATAGCACTATCACTCCGTTTATCATTGGCAAAATCTCCCCCAATGATGATTCCTTGTTTTTGATTGGGGTGCAATGCCAATCCATTGGCACCGGTTGAGTTTCGGCCTGATTGCAAAGGCAGGTTGATGCCGTTACCATTGAAGAACATCCTTGACTGCATGCCGCCGGAAACAAACAATGTTTTAAACCCAGTTGTGGGTCCCAAGAGTTTGATATTGGAACCGCTGGATGCAAAGAATGCTTCGCCATCCATCATACTATTTTTGGTTTCCTTTGGTGTCCAACTATCCCCGTTATCGTTGCTCACTGCCATAAAGGTCTTCCCATTCATAGGATCCCCAATGACAACACCATTGTTTCCAGAAAAATCCATCGCGTCCAGGAACATGCCTGGCCTTTTATCTTCAAATACTTTTTTCCAGGTCAATCCCCCATCGGTGGTCTTTAAAATATGGGCAGGTGTATCGATGGCCATGATGATGGCTGTGGAGCTATCAAATGCCTCAATATCGCGAAAATCACGCCTGGCATAGCCTTCAACTTTCATCCACCGAAAAGTGTTTCCCCCATCCACTGACTTGGCCACCATGCCGTTGCTGCCACTTACCCAAACAACCAACGCACTGGGTATGGAAAGCCCCCTGATTGATACTTTTTGTCCTTGCTCGATAACGGTAATGGTCTGAGCGAAAATACCGCTGAAAGAAAAGCAAAAAACGAAAATAATCAATAGACTCCTCATATATAAAATTGTAAGCTTAAGGCAAATGCTGGCCCGACATGCATTTAACAGCATATTTCACGTTCTACTGGATATAATTAAGCGATAAAAGGAATACATCTGTTTTAGCAATGGTTTCAGACAAATATGGCTCTTTGTTGAAAAACCCATGTGGCTGATCGTTAAATAAAAAAAGTTCGCACCTGCCGCCCACTTCCTCAATTTTTTTCTTGAACATCTCACCAGTGGCTACTGGTATGAGTTTGTCCTTTGTTCCAAGGAAAAAAATAGTTGGGGGAAACCCTTTCTGTATATTATGGATGGGCGAGAATGTAACATAATTTTCTCCAATCCTTTCAAAACCATAACCATCTTTTCCATTATCAATAACCGGATTAAAAAGCACCAAAGCATTGGGCTTTGCACTTATGGCAAGATCATCACTTGATTCATTGAGGGAAGCGTTGGTGAAACATGCCGCAGCCAAATGCCCGCCAGCAGAACCACCGGAAGCGACAATCCTGTTTGCATCAACACCTAACGCTTCTGCATGTTGACGCAAATACCGAATGGCTGATTTTGCATCTTTGACACATTCAAAAGGACTGGTATTGTGCTTGGTCTTTACCCGGTAATCCACCAGCACAGCTATCATTTTTTTTGCAGCAAAGTGCAAAGCATGGGGTTCAAATTGTGATACAGAACCGCCGTTCCAACCGCCTCCAAAAAAGAATACAATTGTAGGATGATGTTCACCTTTTTTGTGACCAGGGGGATAGAATATCTTCAGTCCCAGCTGCACTGTATCCACCTGTTTGTAGGTCAATTCTAGGGGGCTCTTGATGGTCTGGCAAAAAACGGCATGCGAAGAACTTACCAACACCAAAGTCAAAAGGAGTAGTTTTCTAAGATTTATCATCATTGGAATAGATTAATAAAAAACAATTGCAAGTAAAACAATATTACTGAAATTAGCCTTCATTAAAATATATCTGTTTCATTGTAGCCCATCCTGATTCACCTTCTAAAGGAATCTGCATAGGATTGCATATTTCAAGCCAATACTGGTTGCGTGGTTCTTTTTCCAAAGCCGCCATATCGGCTAAAAAATCTGTTCCATCATATTCATAATAGCCGAACTCAAACCAATCATTTCCAATTTGATGAAGAAAAATGCTAAAATTTCTCATGTGATACTTTGCCAATAAATCCCTTACGCCAGCATTGGAATCGTGGTGCAATGCAAGGTATTGTTCTACACATTCTGGCTTAAGCTTGATGACCATTCCTATGCGTTTTACATCATGCTTTGATTGTTGATGCATATTATTTCGATTTAATTTTGGTCAGGATTTAAATATACCCTTGCTGCATTTCCTCCCATAATTGCAGATTGCTCTGCGGGAGTCAAGGTTTTAATGAGTGCGGTTATTGTGTCAACCCAGGTTGAATATTCACTTTGCAACAGACAGACTGGCCAATCCGATCCGAACATGATCCGGTCTGTTCCGAATGTTTTTAAAACAACATCAAAATAGGGCTTTAACAACTCCACATCCCATTGAGAATCTCTGACTTCTGTTACCATGCCTGATAACTTGCAGCATACATGATCACGCTCTGCCAACAGACTGATATGCTTTGCCCATCGGTGGTCGAACGCATTGCGTTGGATTTTCGGTTTAGCGATATGATCCACAATCATGGCTAAGCTGGGATGTTTGTCAACAAACTGAATGGTTTGGGGAAGGTGTTTTTCAAAAATAAGCACATCATAACATAAGGAGTAATGGCTTAATGCTTTGATTCCCGCATTAAAATCATCTCGAAGAATGAAATTTTCATCGGCTTCATCATGCACCACATGGCGAAAACCAACTATTTTTTTATGAAGAGCAAATTGGGCTAAATAATCTTCTACTTTGGGATCGCACAATGGAATCCAGCCTACAACTCCCTTGATCATTGGGTATTTGTCTGCCAAATCAAGCAAGAAATCAGTTTCTTTCAACATTTGTCTTGCCTGTACAGCAATGGTACCGTCGATTGCTTTCGCATCAAGCAATGGCTGAAGGTCTTCAGGTAGAAAATCTTTTCTAATAACATGGTGTTCATCCGACATCCAGACATAGTCTGAAGCATTATATTTCCAAAAGTGCTGATGGCTGTCAATTCTCATACTCAATAATTCCAATTATGGTTTGATACTG
>CANHSD010000262.1 GCA_947463105.1 Chitinophagaceae bacterium | reverse complement strand
ATTGGGCTTTGAAACCACCCGCTATGTTGAACGCCAGCTGAACAAGGCATTGGAAAACAAACTTTTGCTGGAAAAAGGCATCGATAAATCTACCCTCGATTCCATTGCTGATGCATCCGAGGAAAATGTTGTCCTTAAAAACATGGTGGCAGACGAAGAAGGAAAATCAACAGAATCCAATGCTGGCATTGCCTATGGCGTAGGCTTTGGCAGCGGCCTCCTGATTTACATGACCATGTTCATTTTTGGTGCCATGGTAATGCGCGGGGTTGCAGAAGAAAAAACAAACCGCATTGCAGAAGTCATCGTGTCTTCCTGCAAACCTTTTGAACTCATGCTGGGCAAAATTATCGGTATTGCAGGTGTTGGCCTCACACAGTTACTTTTATGGATTACCTTGATGGTGGCCCTCTCCAGCTCACTCTCGGCCTTTATTCCTGCGGAAACCTATCAGCAATTTCAATCAATGCAACAGGGTCAGCAAATGGTGGGCAGTGCTGCAGCAGCCAATCCTACTGCACTCAGGATCCTGGAAGCAAAATCAACCATCATAGAAAGTGTTAACTGGATGCTGATCATCAGCTGCTTCCTGTTCTATTTCCTGGGCGGATACCTTTTTTACGCTTCCCTGTTTGCTGCCATCGGCTCTGTAATCAATGAAGACCCGCAGGAAGCGCAACAATTGATGCTCCCCATCACCATGCCCATCATCTTCTCCTTTGTCATCCTGCAATCGGTGCTCAGTAATCCCGGCAGCCCCTTGGCCGTTTGGACCAGTATCATCCCGTTCACTTCTCCCATCATCATGATGGGAAGAATTCCGTTCGGCGTGCCTGGAGCCGTGCCTTATTGGCAGCTGGCTGCCTCCATGTTGAGCCTGGTGGGTGGATTTATCCTGACTACCTGGTTTGCAGGTAAAATTTACAGAACAGGCATCCTCATGTACGGTAAAAAAGCCAGCTGGAAGGAAATGATCAAATGGAGTTTCAGGAAAAGCTAAAACTTCTGTTCGAAGTTTAAACATTGGCATCATTTTTGGTGTATTCTTGCCGTATGAAACTACTTTACGGCTACCTCAAGCCTTATAAATGGCTTATCGGGCTCACCATGCTCCTTGCAACCATCAATACGGTGTTTTCACTGATTGACCCGATCATTTTTGGAAAGATCATCAAACTATCGCAGGATATCAACATCAAGCAGGAAAACGGCAGCAATTTTAGCTGGGATGATTTTTTCTCTGCTACACTTACCCTTTTGCTCATGTCGATGGGAACGGCCATGATGAGCAGGATTGCCAAGAACATGCAGGATTATTTTGCCAATGTGGTGATCCAGAAATTCGGGGCAAGGATCTTTACCGATGGGCTTCAACATGCCATGAAACTCCCCTACCAGGAGTTTGAAGACCAGCGCAGTGGAGAAACCCTGAGCATCCTCACCAAGGTGCGGACAGATACAGAGAAATTCATCAACTATTTTGTCAATGCACTTTTTGCCATTATCGTAGGCGTCATCTTTGTATTTATTTATGCTTCCGTATATGTGCACTGGTCCGTTCCCATTGCCTATGTGGTGGGCATTTCATTGCTCTCCTGGGGAACCAATGCCCTGAGCAAAAAAGTAAAACTGATCCAGAAAAAAATCGTCAGCAGCACCACATCTTTGGCAGGAACCACAACAGAGAGCCTGAGAAATATCGAGTTGGTAAAGAGTCTCGGCCTGACACAACAGGAAGTCAAGCGGCTTAATGCAGACACTTACAAAATCCTTGGCCTGGAACTCACCAAAGTGAAAAGAATCAGGAGCATCAGCTTCCTGCAAGGCACGCTGGTCAACACGTTGCGGCAGGTCATCCTCTTTTTGTTGATGTGGCTGGTGTTCAAGGACAAGATGCAGCCCCATGAGATGGTCACCATGCAGTTCTTCTCTTTCTTCATTTTCGGACCACTGCAGGAAATCGGAAACATCATTCTTTCTTACAGGGAAGCAGAGGCCTCCATCAACAATTACCATAAGTTGATGGAAAAGCAACCGGAGATGAAACCTGAAAATCCGGTTCACCTCGGTGATGTTGAAAGCCTCAGTTTTGATGCGGTTGGCTTCAAGCATATCACTGCAAAACAAAAAGCCATCGACGGCATCAGCTTTTCTGTGAAGCAAGGTGAAACCGTTGCGTTTGTAGGTCCTTCCGGCTCAGGTAAAACAACCTTGATGAAACTCCTTGTAGGACTCTATCGCCCACAAGAAGGAAGGGTGCTTTACAATGGTTTGGATGAAAACGAGATTGATTTTGAAGACCTCAGAAAACAAATTGGATTTGTAACACAAGATACCCAACTGTTCTCCGGAACCATCAAAGAAAACCTACTGTTTGTCAATCCTGAAGCAACTGAAGAAGAAATACAATTGGCCCTGGACAAGGCTTCCTGCGAAACCCTGCTCAAGCGAACAGAGAATGGCATCAACGCTGTGATTGGTGAAGGCGGTCTGAAATTGTCTGGCGGAGAGAAACAAAGGATATCCATTGCCCGCGCACTGCTGCGCAACCCAAGGGTCTTGTTGTTTGATGAAGCCACCTCAGCATTGGATTCTATAACAGAAGAAGATATCACCGCAACCATCAGAGAGATTTCTGCCAGAAAAGAACAGATTACTTTATTGATTGCCCACAGGCTTTCCACCATCATGCATGCAGACAAGATCTATGTGCTCGAGAAAGGAGTGATTGTTGAAACCGGCTCTCACCATGAACTCTTGGCTGAGAAGGGATTGTATTATGCCATGTGGAGGCAGCAGATTGGGGAGCGGGAGAGAAGTTGAAGAGGTTGAAGGAGTTGAACGGGGAAAATATCGGCAAAATCCGATGTTTTCCCCGTTTCTGCATTTGGCACGCAAGTTACCTTAGCAGAAATTAGTGTGTATGATACTGAGGCCGTTAGCTGATCTTACGTTTAAAAAAGTTTTCGGGGAATGTGATGATTTGTTGATCAACCTGATCAATGCTTTGCTGGAACTTCCCGATTCAGTTGTTTCCATAGAGTACCTGCAAAATGAACTTTTGTCAGAGCAGGGCACAGGGAAAAACACTGTTGTAGATGTGCGTTGCACAGACCATGCAGGTCGCCATTTTATTGTGGAGATGCAAATAGCCCATCATGCTTATTTTCTGGAGCGGTTGTTGTTCAATGCCGCCAAGGTGTTCTCATCTCAATTGGAGCGGGGAGATCCCTATGTTAAAATCCAACCAGTCTATGCCATCAGCATCATGGATGATGTTCTTGTAAAAACCAATGATCACCGCGTGCAGACCTACTCAGTCATCAATCACCATGATGCCAATGAACGGGCAACTGGCTTCCAGATAGTTGTGCTCGAACTCGCCAAATGCAGGAAATTGCGTAATTTAGACATGCAGAAACCCTTAGATAGGTGGATACAATATTTTATCAACCCTGAATATTATCTGACCATGGAAAAACAGGAATTAGAACAAATGCCCTACCAAAGAAAAGCCGTTGAAATATTGGACACTACCAATTTTACCCCAGGTCAAATGCGGGCCTACGATCAATATATCGACTCCGTTCGGCTGCACAATACCATCATGGAAGATGCTTGGGAGAGGGGTATTCGTGAAGGAAACGCAAAAGGTTTAGCAGAAGGTTTAGCAGAGGGCAAAGCGAAAGGTTT
>CANHSD010000261.1 GCA_947463105.1 Chitinophagaceae bacterium | reverse complement strand
GGGCATCACAGGCTTAGGGTCAGTTTTCTTTTCAGCAGATTTTTCTGTTAGTGACTGCTGACCAGATTTTGGAGTATTATTTATTTTATCATCCGATGGCTTCTTGATGGATGGTAAAGCTTTTGCTTCAGTATCTGCCACATTTTTTTGTGGTGTAGGATTGGATTCAATTTTTTTCGGTGCTATTTTTTCGTCTTTTTTTGCTGACGGAGGAGTTGTGATCAATAATTTTCTTTCCAGAGAAGTATTGCCTTTTCCGCAGTCACTGCCTTTTTCTGCAGGTTTCCATTTACCCAGAAGGATTTCTTTATCTGCCTGTTTCAGATAAGTTAGATCATGAGACTGGTGGCAATTCTTGAAATCTGGAGGTGTATTGGTTTTTACTGTTTCAACTTCATTGACAGAAAGTGATTTGCTGCCTTTGTCAAAACTTCCTTTTAACTTGCATATCACAAAATATCGTTTACCGGAAATGGAAAAATACGTGTAAGAATAGCCGGTAACCTGCGTTCCTGCCAACTCAATTTCCAGTACATAATCTGTGGTTGATCCGGAAGGATCGTCTGCTGAACTGAATCCGCCAATCCATTGTCCGCTCATTTTCTGGGCTGCTGCTTGCTGAAAACCAAACATCAAAAATGACAATACCAAAAGGGTAAATGCTCTTGAAACCGTTCGAGTTTCAGAGGAAAATGAATAGTTTTTCATTTTATTAGTACACAATTCCATTTTTTTAATCACAACAATGCAAATTATTATGAATTCAAGAGGGGCTTACCCAATACTTCGTTAAATTTGCGTTTAATCAAGCATTCACATTCAACCGCATATACAAAATGGTCAATATTCAATTTCCGGATGGTGCAGTAAGAACCTATGAGCTGGGCATAACTCCCATGGCTGTAGCAAAGGGTATTTCAGAGGGGTTGGCGAAAAAAGTAATTGCAGCCTCTATTGACGGTGTTGTAATTGATGCTTCAACTCCCATTAACAAGGATGCTGCATTAAAACTCATTACCTGGGACGACGCTGACGGGAAATCAACTTTTTGGCATTCAACCGCACACCTGCTTGCGGAAGCTGTGGAAGCTACTTTTCCTGGCGTGAAATTTTGGGTAGGTCCGGCTATTGACAGGGGTTTTTATTATGACATGGATCTTGGCGGCAAAACAATTTCTGAAGAGGAATTGTCCAATCTCGAAAAAAAGATGGGTGAACTTGCCAAGCAAAACAATATTTTCATTCGCAAGCAGATTTCCAAAGACGATGCCATTGCCTATTTTACCGAAAAAGGGGATGAATACAAACTGGATCTTCTGCAGGGCCTCACAGATGGAGAAATCAGCTTTTATACGCAAGGTGCATTTACTGATCTCTGCCGTGGGCCTCATATCCCTCATACAGGCCTCATCAAGGCCATCAAACTGACTTCCATTGCTGGTGCCTATTGGAAAGGCGATGAAAAGAACAAACAGCTGACCCGTGTATATGGCGTAAGTTTTCCGAACCAGAAAGAACTTGATGAGCATATCCTGATGCTGGAAGAAGCCAAAAAAAGAGACCACCGGAAGCTTGGCAAAGAGTTGGGGATTTTCACCTTTGATGACAACATAGGACCTGGACTTCCCCTTTGGATGCCCAATGGTACCGTCATAATAGAAGAATTAGAGCGATTAGCGAAGGAAACAGAAACTGCTGCAGGATATAAACGCGTGGTTACACCCCACATTGCAAAGGAAAGCCTCTACATCACCAGTGGTCACCTTCCTTATTACCAGGAAAGCATGTATCCTCCCATGGAACTTGAAGGAGTAAAATACTACCTCAAGGCCATGAACTGTCCTCATCACCACAAGATATTCTCTGCAGAAAATAGGAGTTACAGGGAGCTCCCGCTTCGCCTTGCAGAATATGGTACTTGTTACCGCTATGAACAAAGCGGCGAACTCTTCGGACTAATGAGGGTAAGGTGCTTGCACATGAATGATGCCCATATTTATTGTTCAAAAGAGGATTTCGCCAATGAGTTCAGGGCTGTCAATGACATGTACATCAAATATTTCAACATTTTTGGCATTGACAAATACGTAATGCGCCTTAGTTTGCACGATCCTGCTAAACTGGGCCAGAAATACATCAATGAACCTGAACTCTGGCTGGAAACAGAGGAAATGGTCAGGCAGGTTTTGATTGAATCAAATATTCCTTTTGTTGAGGTTCCTGACGAGGGTGCTTTTTATGGTCCTAAAATTGATGTACAGATCTGGAGTGCCATAGGTCGTGAGTTTACCCTCGCCACCAACCAGGTAGACTTTGCCCAGGGCAGAAGGTTTGGCTTGCAATTCACCAACCGCGACAACCAGCCTGAAGTGCCTTTGATCATTCACCGCGCGCCATTGGGAACCCACGAAAGGTTCATCGGTTTCCTCCTTGAGCATTATGCAGGTAAATTTCCATTATGGCTCTCTCCAGTACAGGTGAAAATTCTTCCGATCAGTGACAAGTTCAATGATTATGCATTCTCTGTCAACAAGCAGTTGCTAGAGGCAGGTATACGTTCAGAGGTAGACGACAGAAGTGAAAAAATTGGCAAGAAAATCAGGGACACTGAACTGATGCGTGTTCCTTACATGCTTGTCATTGGTGAAAAAGAACAGACCGAGGGATGCGTTTCCGTAAGAAGACAAGGAAAGGGAGATGCAGGACAATGTTCAGTATCAGAAATATTGTCTACCTTAACATCTGAAAACAAGAATCGGCAATCCATTTAATCAAAAAACAATAAAAACGGATACTACCTGATGCCGTCAGGAAATCCGAAAGCTACTATGGCATTATCTAACAGACCATTCAGCAGCCGTCCTGGATCAGGCGGTCCCAGAGGAAGATTCCTCCCAAGAAAAGAAGCAGAACACCGCATCAACCATTTTATCAGGGTTTCACAGGTTCGCCTTGTAGGTGATAATGTAACAATGGGTGTTTATTCAACGCAAGATGCCCTCAAAATGGCCCAACAGCTGGAGCTTGATCTGGTGGAAATTTCTCCACAGGTTGATCCCCCTGTTTGCAAAATCATTGATTACAACAAATTCCTTTACGACAAGAAGCGTAAGGAGAAAGAAATGAAGGCCAAGAGCAAATCTGCGGAACTCAAAGAGATTCGCTTTACTCCAGGTACCGATGACCATGATTTTGATTTCAAGGCGCGTCATGCTGAGAACTTCCTCAAAGAAGGCAACAAGGTAAAGGCCTATGTACAGTTCAAAGGCCGTGCCATCATGTTCAAGGAAAGGGGAGAGCTTGTCCTCTTGAAATTCGCTGAACGTCTTTCTGAAGTGGGTCAGGTTGAAGGTCTTCCCAAGCTGGAAGGAAAGAGAATGCTCATGATCATTGCACCGAAATCAGCAAAAAAGAAGGTAACTGCAGCTGCTGAATAAGCCATACACCGCCAAATGATATGTTTCTTCAGTGCCTTCTGGTACTGAGCAATGAAAATATCATTTGGCGTTTTTTTTAGATTGACTTGCTTTTTGCATTGTTCCATTTGCCACTTTTCAAATAGGCAAAAGACATGATGAATATACTGGTCCAGTAAACCCATTCTGATCCCCATCCCCAGGCAATAGACAGGTTGTAGACCTCCATCACCAAGTATACATAGACAATATACATGACGATTGTCACCAATTCAATCATGAGGTTGATTTTTG
>CANHSD010000260.1 GCA_947463105.1 Chitinophagaceae bacterium | reverse complement strand
TATGGAAGAGGGAGGTGGACCATTTTTCCTGTTCTTGCACTTTCATAAATGGCCAATACAATCTCCACGGCCTTTCTGCCTTCTACTGCATCAACCATTGGCTGGGTATCGGTTTCGATGGCATGGATCATGTCTTCAATTTGCCGCTGGTGTCCAACAAAACTGATGTCTGCAGGGTTGGAGGCACCGCCACCATGCGCGAGTGCATTTCCTTTCATGTCTTCATTTAGTTGCTTGTCTTCTGCAGTCATCTCAAGAAACTCCCACTTGGTTAAATTGCTTTCTTGCAACACTGCGGTGCCCACCGTTCCATTGATTTCAATCCGTTTCAAATCACCTGGGAAAATGGCAGTAGAACATTCGATATTCCCCATCGCACCATTGGCAAATTTCAATACGGCAACCACGGTATCTTCTACTTCAATTCCCTTGTGTCTTCTGTTCCCTGCAAATGCCTGCACCGATTCAACCCTTCCCATGTACCATTGCAAGAGGTCAACCGAATGGATGCCCTGGTTCATCAGTGCACCACCGCCATCCAGCGCGATGGTTCCCCTCCAGGGATTCGATTTGTAATAGGCCTCACTGCGGTGCCATTTTACATAGGCATCGCCCAATACGATATCACCAAACTTCGCCTCATTCATTGCCTTCTTCAGCAACAGGGCTTGGTCATAAAAACGGGAAGGAAAAATAACACCCACCTTCATCCCTGTCTGCCTGGATGCAGCGATGATGCTATCGCATTTTTCAAGGGTAACCTCCAGCGGTTTCTCTACCAGACAATGTTTGCCAGCCTGGATGCATTGAAGCGTAGGGTCTTCATGTGCTCCGGAAGGGGTGCAGATGCAAACAATGTCTATGGCAGGATCCGCCAGCATCTCATCCAGTGTATCAAATGCCTTGCAATGGTGTTGCGATGCAAAAGCCTCCATTTTCTCAACCCCTCGGCTGTGCAATCCAACCAATGTTGCATTGCCGATGGCCCCAATGGCCTTGGCATGCACATGCGCAATCATTCCAGCGCCAATGATTCCAAATCCGAATTTCCCGTTGTTCATGCTTTGATTGATTATGTGATTATTCACCTTTTTCTTTCAGGGCCAATATGAGTGCTTCAACTTTTTCAGGCACTTGTTTTGTGAACAGGCCTGCACCAATGAATACCAATGCTGAAACCATGGTGGGCAATCCCACTTCCAGGGCCAGGTTGGCCAATTGAAGGTTTTTGGTTATGATGAAAGTAAGCAGCCCTGCAACAATGGAAGCAATGGCTGCCCTCGGACCACAACGTTTGAACATGGGCAAGAGTCCGAACAACAAAGGCATTGAGGTTGGCCCGAGCAAGGCTGCAAACCAGTTGACAATCAACCCCAGTACGCCACCGAAACGCTGGTAGTTCAAAGCAATGACAAGTGTTGCCAATGTAAAAACAAAGGTGGTGATGCGTGCAGTGCGCAGTGCATATTTGTCGTTGGTGAATTTTTTGGAAAACACGGGTAAGATGTCTCTTGTGATGACAGCCGCTACTGTATTGACATCAGAAGATGTCATGCCCATGGTGGCAGCAAAAAGGGAGGCAATCACCAATCCTATCATGCCTGTGGGAAGCACCTCAAGCATCAACCAGCCATAGGATTCTGAAGGTACAGTTGCTGCAGGAAGCAGCAGGGGCGAAGCCCACATGGGAAAGAACAAAATCAGGGGCCACAACAAATACAAAACCCCGGAAAGCCAGGCGGCTTTTGATGCCTCTTTTTCTGTGGGCGAAGAAATATAACGGGTGGCCAGGCTCCAGCTTCCTCCATTGTAACTCAGGAAATAAAGGAAGAACATGACCAGCACAAATCCAACAGAATAGGGTTCATTGAACAATGCATGGTGTTCTGGGGGAAGCTGTTTCCAGATACCCATGATGGAATCTGTTCCGCCCAACCTGTTTACCACCAATACAAACATCACGATACTGCCCAGGACCTGTACGATGAACTGGATAAAATCTGTCACAATCACACCCCATAGCCCTCCAAACGTAACATAGACAAGGGTTACAACCCCTGAAACCAGAATGCCTGTTTCCATGGGGATGCCTGCAACCACTTTGAGCAGGATACCAATCGCTGCCCATTTTGCGCCCACATCAAAGACCTTGAGCAATACGCCATTCCAGGCCACCACCTGTTGGGTAAGCAGGTTGTACCGGATGCGGAGGTATTCCAATGGAGACTGAATCTGCAACTGTTTGCGCAACCGAACCCAATAGACCGGAAAAATTCCTGCGGCACCGATGATCACCAACCCTACAGGCAATGCCCACCAGATGTACATCGTAAAGCCATGTGTGAAAGCTACTGCAGCATAGGCAACAAATACGGCACCGCTATGCCCGGAAACATGGTGAGAAATTCCTGCCAGCCACCAGGGCAGTTTGCCCCCCGCAACAAAATAATCCTCTGCATTTTTGCTGCGGTAATAAGACATGATGCCGATCACCAACATGCTCAGAAAAAACAAGCCGATAACAGCGAGATCAATTGATTGTAACTGCATGAAAAAGGCCTAGGCCATTTGATGAATTATGCTTTTAAAGATAAAGCATATCACCTTCGTATCCCGGAAAAAGTTTGGCGGTATCCACTACATTGAGGTGCTTTTTGGCCACCGCACCAAATACAGATCGGAAGTCTGTTGTCACCGGCAGATCCCTGTTGTCTTCCAGCGAGGCCTTGTCCAAAGAACCCATCTTGTGGTATACTTTTCCGCCCCTGACATCATTGCCCAATACAAAAAGACAGCTTGCCCTTCCATGGTCTGTTCCTCCGGTTCCGTTCTGGTGTACTGTTCTTCCAAACTCTGTCATGGTCATCACGGTGACCTCATCCTGGTAGCCTGCCATGTCTTTCCAAAACGCAGCAATGCTGTCTGAAAAATCTTTCAGGTTTCTGGCAAAGGACCCATTGGTTGTTCCCTGGTTGAAATGCGTATCCCATCCTCCGGATTCAGCAAAAGCCACCTCCATTCCGATGTTCATCTTGACAAGCATGGCAATTTGTTTCAACGATTTGCCCAGGGGAGAATTGGGGTAAATGGCCCCGGAGACAGGTGTATAATTTTTGACCAGTTTCAGGTCCAGCATTTTCATCGCTTCAAAACTTTCTTTTCCTGATTGCTTCAACAATTGATTGGAAGTCTGGTCATACAATTGTTCAAAAGAATTCGCCGCCATGTTGCCTGCCAGCGGATTGCCTTTCATTTGTATCATGAACTCCTCCAGGTTGTTGATGGCTAGCGCATCATGATCGCCCTGCAAGGCCCTGGGCAATGCAGCCGTCAGGCTGACCGCACTAAAAGGCGTTGCCTCGTGGCCAGTCAACCCTATTGCCCTGTTCAGCCACCCACTGGGCGTGCTCTTGCTGTAGGGCGTTCCGCTTTCCATATAATCCTGTGCATCAAAATGGCTCCTTGTTTTGTTGGGACTTCCCACACCATGCACAACCGCCATGCGGCCTTCCGTAAAATAGGAAGACAGTGAACCCAACGATGGATGCAGCCCAAATTTTCCATCCAGGTCAAAAAGCTTGCCTTCGGTTTGTGCAGGGCTCATGTACAAGCCGGGCCTGAGCAACTTCAAATTGGGGTCGCTGTATGGCGTTACCGCCATCAGTCCATCCATGGCTCCCCGTTGAAAAATACAGACCAGTGTTTTTGCTTTTTTATACGGAGGGATGATTTTCCG
>CANHSD010000259.1 GCA_947463105.1 Chitinophagaceae bacterium | reverse complement strand
TTTTCCTTCCAAACGATACCCCATCCTGTTGGACTGCGATGAAATGGTGAACTCGGAATTAAAAATATTTTCTTGTGATATACTGTTGAACTGATCAAATTCAGGTCCTTTGGTGGCGTGGACTGTTGCAACTTCTGCCGTGGGTGCATTAAGGTCTGCAGTTTGCCAATGGGAAATGCCCACTCCGCTGGGAAGCATTTTTAAATTTGATGATGCTTGTAGTACTTGCTCACGTTTGAACGAAAGCATGTCTCCCGTAGAGAGGTTTCTGCCATTCATTCCACCAATATCAGATGGTGCATAGGTTGATGCACTTCCCAAAACATTTCTAACATTGAATCCGCCACCGACCGAAAGATATGACCTGCATCCTTGTGCATGGGCTGTTGTTCGGATTGTGCTGAATGCAGGAATCCAAAGCAAACGGTTGAAGGGCAGCTCATCATCACCAAGATATGCCTTGCAACCACCACCAACAATCGCACAAAAAGCTGCCTCGTTGAACATGAAGGATGCTCCATGAAGGGTCATTTCAATCACCGCTTCATTTTCATCATTGCCACAAATCATATTTGCTAATGTTGATGACAGCTTGTCCATTGCACCACTGATGGGAACACCAAATTGCTGAAAGCCCCACCTGCCAAGGTCTTGCATGCTGCTCATCATGCCGGGCTTGAGAATGGTGATGCTCATGTGTATTGATTGTAAGCTTCTAGGGTGATGGGCTTGAACGTTACCAGGTCTCCGGCATTCAAAAAACTGCAGACTGATTGAGAAAGGTCAAACAGCTTCAAGGGCGTTCTTCCAATCACCTGCCAACCGCCTGGCACTTCTGCCGGATAGATCCCTGTTTGTTTTCCTGCGATGGCCACGCTTCCCGCAGGAATTTTCATCGATGGCGTTTGTTTTCTGGGCACCTCCAATGCTCTGGGCAAGGTTCCCATATAAGGGAATCCCGGAATGAAACCAATCATGTAAACGCGGTACGCAATGGATGTGTGCAAATCAATGATCGCTTCCATCGAAAGGTTCAGGTGTGCAGCAACCCAATCAAGATCAGTGCCAAGTGAAGGGTCGTAACAAACGGGGATGCTGATCTGTTTCCCATTTGTTCTTAATGAAGTATCGACGGTATTGGAAACCTGATCACTGAGATCAGACAACCAGGCACGAACTGTTGATGCTGAAACCTGGTCATTGAAGTATGCCGTCAAACTGCCATAGGCGGGAACGGCCTCCATAAAACCCTTGATGGGGTTGGATTCAACGGCATGCTGTAAGGCAATGACCTGCATGTTTGTTGCTTCATTGATTGCTGCTGCGAATTCAATGGTGATGGCCTGATCGTGTATGTTGTAAATCCTTGGGATAATCAAGTCGTTTGAGCCTACAACTTACAACCATTGCGCTAATAATTGATCACCTGCTCTTCAATATTGGAAGGCAGCTCGCGCCACTGGTATTCCTGGTTGCGGAGCTGTGGTTCAAATCCCGCTTCGCGGATGGCATCCTGCATGGACTTGTACGTAAAGCGATGCGGAGCACCGGCAGCACTGACCACATTTTCTTCCAGCATGATGCTTCCAAAATCATTGGCACCTGCATGCAAACAAATTTGTGCCACTTTTTTCCCTACGGTAAGCCAGGAGGCTTGTATGTTTTTGATGTTGGGCAACATGATCCTGCTGATGGCAATCATCCTGATGTATTCTTCACCCGTGGTAAGGTTTTGCACGCCACGGATCTTGGTGAGCAGGGTGTCAACATCTTGGAAGGTCCAGGGGATGAAGGCCAGGAATCCATTGGCGGTTTCAGGCTTTCTGGACTGAACTTCGCGGATTTTGATCAGGTGGTCAAAGCGTTCTTCCAGTGTTTCAACATGGCCAAACATCATGGTGGCGGATGTAGTAATGTTCAGCTGGTGTGCTGCCGCCATTACATCCAACCATTCTTGTGCCCCACATTTTCCATTGCTCACCAATCTTCTTACCCTGTCTACCAGGATCTCAGCACCCGCTCCCGGAAGTGAGTTCATCCCGGCATCCTTCAATGCTTTGAGCACATCAGTATGCGACATCTTTTCCAACTTGGCAATATGCGCTACCTCGGGCGGCCCAAGGGTATGCAGCCTTATTTCCGGGAATTCAGCCTTGATGGCGCTGAAGGTATCGGTATAGTATTTGAGTCCGAGGTCTGGATGGTGGCCACCTTGCAGCAGCAATTGGTCACCTCCCCACTTGAGGGTTTCCCGGATTTTTTCCCGGTAGGTGTCCATGGTGGTGATGTAGGCCTCGGCATGTCCGGGGATCCTATAGAAATTACAGAACTTGCAGTTGGCGATGCAGACATTGGTGGTGTTGACGTTGCGGTCAATCTGCCAGCTTACTTTTCCGTGAGGCACCTGCTTTTTCCTGAGCTCGTCAGCCACATGCATCAGGTTGGTCAGTGGCGCTTCCTTGAACAGAAAAAGCCCCTCTTCTGCTGTTAAAAACTCCAGGTTCAGTGCTTTTTCGTACAATCTATTCAGATCATTCATGTAATTCATCATCAAGGCAACAAAGTTAGGGCAACAATGGTTTAAATTCGGAGTAAATGAGATGTATCAGGAACATATATGTTTTAATCATTCTGGCTTTTCCTCCATTGGATGGAAATGCACAGGAGGTGTTTGTTGAACCGCCATCAACCTACATCACCTCATTTTCTTTCAGGATGCTGAACGGAGGGGTTATTTTAGTGAAGGCAGGTGTAAATGATTATGCCGATAGCCTCAGTTTCATCCTGGACACAGGCAGTGGCGGAATCTCCCTTGATTCAGCTACGGTGGAAGATTTGGGCATACCCATTACCCCCTCAGAAAAAACAATCAAAGGGATTGGCGGTGTTCGCAAGGTGTCTTTTTTGAACAATGCAAGGCTTAGGCTGCCTGGTTTGACAGTCGATAATCTCAACTTTCATGTCAACGATTATGAAATCCTGACCAGCGTCTATGGCATCAAGATTGACGGTATTATTGGCTACAGTTTTTTTACCCGCTACATCGTAAACATCAATTACGATTTCCTTCAGATCAATGTTTTTTCAAAAGGGGAGTACAAATATCCATCAGGGGGATTTATGCTCTATCCCATGTTCACAGCCCTTCCCATGCAATCGCTTCAATTCACAGATGACCGAAAATTTGTTCAGCGGTTTTACCTTGATACGGGAGCCGGACTGAACTTCCTCTTGTCAGAAAGCTATCTCAACGACAGTGCTGTATTGAAAAAAAGGCGCAAGCCTCCGGTGGTTACCCAGGCCGAAGGGGTTGGGGGCAAGATGAGCATGCGCCTGACCACCATCAAAGAACTCAAAGTAGGCCCTTACCGGTTCAGGTGGGTCCCAACTTTTCTGTTCAAGGATGAATACAATGTGACCAATTATCCTTTTGTGGGTGGATTGTTGGGCAATGATATCCTGCGCAGGTTCAACATCACCTTCAATTATGCCAAGCAGCAAGTGCATATTCTGCCCAACCTCCATTTCAAAGATGAGTTTGATTATGCCTACAGCGGCCTTTCCATCTATTTTATTGATGAAAAAATTGTTGTAGACGATGTGGTGCCTGCCTCGCCTGCGGAAAAGGCAGGGTTCAAAAAAGAGGACATCATTGTTGCCATCAACAACAATACCAGCAACGATATCCAGGCCTATAAAACGATCATGCAGACGCTTGGTCAAAAGCTCAAATTTTTGGTG
>CANHSD010000258.1 GCA_947463105.1 Chitinophagaceae bacterium | reverse complement strand
TTACCGAATTAAACTCGTACGGGTCGGATAACACGCTTTATCTACGCGATTTGAATTTTATAAAAAATCGTCTAAATGTAGCACCCTCATTTGAAGTTTTTGGAGAATCAATGTAAAATGATTCATTAAGTTGCCAGTTATTTGTATTAGCGACTATGGTTTAAGTTATCCTTGAATATCTTATACTATAGAATCAAGAATAATCATTTTTCATTGAACAAATTCAGATTAAAATACAAAATTGATGTGCAATTCATATTGAGAATTTACAAGAAAATTTCTACCATCAATTTCTGTTAAAGTAACTGAAATTTAGTTTTAGAAAATTGATGCTAAATTTATTCTAGAAGTTTCTTTTCTTCAGCTCGCTGGGTGAAATACTCTTTTAGGTATAGTATCTCTAAAGTTTCTTCAACCTCCCTTACTTTCTCTCAACCCATTTCCAGCATTGCCATCATATCAACCCACCCTATTCAGTACAACGCCCCATTGTTCAGGCATTTGGCTGCGTCCGGATTTTTTAAGGTAAAAGTATTTTACACCTGGGGTCAGGCCCAAGGCAAAGTCATTGATAAGGACTTTGGCATTGAAAGGGAATGGGACATTGACCTGCTTTCTGGCTATGATCAAGCTTATGTTGAGAACACTGCTTCTGAACCTGGATCTCATCATTACAAGGGCATCATCAATCCATCATTGATTAGTGAGGTCAAGGCATTCAATCCCGACAAAATCATTGTTTATGGCTGGAAATTCAAGTCCCACCTCCAACTCATGCGCCATTTCAAGGGCAAAACGCCACTGTATTTCCGCGGTGATTCCACACTACTCGATGAGCCTGCTGGCTTTAGCCTAAAAAAAGCCTTCCGAAAGTTATTGCTTAAATGGGTGTATCGGTATGTGGATTTTGTCTTGAGTCCGGGCACAGCCACCGATGCATATTTTATAAATGCGGGATTGTCTTCCACACAGATCATCCGCGCCCCTCACGCAGTCGACAATGAACGTTTTTCAGGTAGTGAAATGCCAGATAAGCATTCTTTCTACGAAGGAAGCGCGCGAAATTGGAGAAAGGAACTCTTAATTTCTGAAGATGCCAAAGTTTTTCTGTTTGCCGGCAAATTCGAGCCCAAAAAAGATCCGATCTTATTGGTCAAGGCATTTGTCCGACTTCATCAACATTTTCCCAATACACACCTGATCATGGTTGGAAATGGTATTCTTGAAGAAGAACTCGAAAAAATGACTTCAACCCCCATCACCTTCCTTCCCTTCCAAAACCAATCCATCATGCCCCTTGTCTATAGGTTGGGAGATGTTTTTGTCTTGCCTTCAAGAGGCCCCGGCGAAACCTGGGGCTTGGCCATCAACGAAGCAATGGCTTGCGGAAGACCGGTGATTGCATCTGACAAATGCGGCGCCGCAGCAGACATGATAAAGGATAACGAGAACGGATTTATCTTCAAGGCTGGAGTTGATAATGATTTGTACAACTGCATGGAAAAAATGGTCAATGCAGACCTTGCCTCGATGGGAGCAAGAGCACAGGAAACTGTTCAGTATTTCAGTTATGCATCTTTTGCAAGTGTATTGCAAAGCCTGAGTTAAAGCTGTCGTATTACACCGTTATTTAATTTACCCCTTCAACCTATTCAACATCAAAATAACCTTCATATACCGCAAACGCAATCCGGCTTTTTTCAGTATTGAAAAAGTGTTTGATGTATTGGCCCAAGCGTCAAAAGATGCCGGATTTAATGAGATTGAAAAAGTCGAAATGCCTTTCACCAGCAGGCGTATTTTCTTCATTCTGTTCAACCTGATTTTCTTGACCCGCTTCAAAAAAGGGCTTTTCCATATCACGGGTGATGTGCACTATGCCATACTGGCATTGCCCCGGGATAGAACAATTCTGACCATCCACGACCTTGTGTTTTTACATACCTACAAAGGCCTCCGCCGCAGTTTGTTGAAATGGATCTTCCTTGATCTTCCTGTTAGAAAAGCAAAATACATTACCACCATCTCGGAAAAATCCAAGCAGGAAATCCTTGATTATACAAACTGCGATCCTGAAAAGATCTTGGTGATCCCCAATCCCGTTGACCCAATCTTCTCTACTTCAACCTCTCTCAACCCTTCAACCCCTTCAACTATTTTATTCCTCGGAACTCTGCCCAATAAAAACCTTGAAATCTCCATTGCCGCCTTGTTTGGGCTGGACCTGCATTTGCGCATTATTGGTGAACTGACCAGGAAACAAGAGGAGATGTTGGCGAAATTCAAGATCAACTACACAGTTGTGTTCAGTATATCACCGGAACAATTGGTGGATGAATACCGCAATGCCACGATGATCCTTTTTCCTTCTACATACGAAGGCTTTGGATTACCAGTCATTGAAGGGTTTCAGGCTGAAAGGCCCGTCATTACCAGCAATATTTCCCCGATGAAAGAAGTGGCCGGGGATGCTGCTGTACTGGTAGACCCATACTCGGTTGCATCGATCCGGGAAGGGGTAATTAACCTATTGTCAAGTCGTCAACGCCAAATGGATTTGGTGGAAGCAGGAAAAGAAAAAGTAGCAAACTACCAGCCCGGCTTCATCGCAGGGCTTTACCAGGAGTTGTGGAGAAAGCTTGAGCAACCTTGATTGAATGTTGAATTCAATCCTCATTATGTCATCTAATATCAATATTGCGAAAATTAATCATCACCTAAATACAATACTCACTTGTGTGGCATAACAGGCATATTGCATTACAACAAGCTTCCTGACGCACCCCAACGTGTGATGCAGATGACCAATGCCATCGCCCACCGAGGGCCGGATGCACAGGGATTCTATGATGAACTTGCAATTGCGCTGGGCCACCGGCGGCTTTCCATTATCGACCTCAGTGTGGCAGCCAACCAGCCTTTTATTGATCCTACTGGCAATTATGTGATGGTGTTCAATGGCGAGATCTACAATTACCTTGAACTGAAGCAACAACTTTCTGATTATCCCTTCACCACCTCTAGCGATACGGAAGTGTTGATGGCGGCTTTTTGCAAATGGGGGATTGATTGCGTGAAATTATTGGAAGGGATGTTTGCTTTTGCCATTTGGGAAAAGCGCAATGAAATTCTTTGGTTGGCAAGGGACAGGATGGGCGTTAAGCCACTCTATTTTTTCAGGAATGAAAATACATTTGTGTTTTCCTCTGAAAGTCGCTCCCTGCTTGCTTCTTCATTGATCAATCCTTCCATTGATCAACAATCCTTGTTTGAATTTCTTACGTTGCAATCCACCGGCTATCCCAATGCCATCATCAAAGACATCCACCAATTGCAGGCGGGATGCTGCATGAGACTTACTGAAAACACATCAGATACCATCAGGTATTGGAGCATAACAAACAATAAAATCAGTATCGAAGGTGATGATGCCACCATTAGAAAAACCCTCTTTGATAAAATGAACCAGGCTGTTGCAAAAAGGATGATCAGCGATGTTCCGATGGGAGCCTTTCTTTCGGGTGGAATCGATTCCTCTGCTGTGGTGGCCTTGATGAGCCTCAACTCCTCCGAAAAAATCAACACGTTCAACCTATCCTTTACGGAAAAAGAATATGATGAATCTGGATATGCTGAAACCATTGCCAAGCGTTTTGGCACAAGCCATACCAAGCATCTGCTGCGGCCAGAAGATTTTCTTGATAAGGTTGTCGCTGGCCTCGATGCCATGGACAGCCCGACCGCAGA
>CANHSD010000257.1 GCA_947463105.1 Chitinophagaceae bacterium | reverse complement strand
CTCCTCAGAAGACATTTCATTGTAAAGGTAACGCAACATAGATTCGAATATTAATGAGATCATAATCAGCCTTTTATCAATTATAAATGATTGAAAAAGGATAGTGGGATTTGATGGTCATCAACAGGATAGAAGAATGGAATTGTTATCAGATCTCAAAATCATCTGACCTTCCTAAAACGGAAATAAATGGTTGATATTGTATCGCCCAACAATAGTTTTCACTACTTATTCTGAATCTTATTTTTCCCTCACCAGGAATACATCTTCATTGTCTCGCTTCATGAGGTACTGCTCTCGGGCAACTTTTTCCATCCAGAGCGGGTTGGTCTTGATCAGGTCGATATCATTTTTCGTCTTTTCGATCTGATCCTTGTAATATTTTTTGCGCTCGTTGAGATCATTCAATTCAGCCCGGTACTGGAGGTGCAGGAAGAGATTGTTGTGGTCAAAAAACAGCATCCAACCCACAAATAAAATGGAGGCCAGCACAAACTTATTTTTGAAAATACGGAGTAGCTTCATAGATTTTATAAAATTAGGATATTTTTCCGGTCCTTGCACCTCAGCTCCTTGTCCATTGCATTTCGTACCTTGCACCCAATGGAAAAATCAAATTTTGTAGACCAGATCAGGGTGTTTTGCAAAAGCGGACACGGTGGGGCGGGCAGCAAACACTTCGCCCGGACCAAATTCAACGCCCAGGCAGGGCCTGATGGAGGCGATGGCGGACGGGGTGCCCATATCATCCTCAGGGGCAACAAGCACTTGTGGACACTGCTTCACCTGCGCTATTATAAGAATGTCATCGCGGAAGACGGACAGGGTGGGAACAAAAACAACATGACCGGCAGGGATGGTCATGATATCATCATTGAAGTACCCCTGGGTACGGTAGCCGTAGACGAAGAAACGGGAGACAAGGATGGGGAAATCCTGGAAGATGGTCAGGAGATCATCTGGGTAAAAGGTGGACGGGGCGGACTGGGCAACAAGAACTTTGCCACAGCCACCAACCAGGCACCTGAATATGCACAACCAGGTGAGGAAGGATTTGAGGGCTGGAAAGTACTTGAGTTAAAAGTGCTGGCGGATGTAGGACTGGTGGGCTTCCCCAATGCCGGCAAATCAACCCTGCTTTCTTCAATGACAGCCGCAAGGCCTAAAATAGCGGATTATGCATTTACCACGCTGACTCCACAACTGGGCATGGTGGAATACCGCGACGGGAAATCCTTTTGTATTGCAGATTTGCCTGGTATCATTGAAGGCGCTGCTGAAGGGAAGGGTCTCGGACATCGCTTCCTGCGGCACATCGAGCGAAATCCTGTATTGGTTTTTCTGATCCCTGCAGACAGCAAAGACCACAAGGCAGAGCTTGCCATCCTCCTGAAAGAACTGGAACAATACAATCCGGAACTGCTCGATAAAAAATTCATCATCGCCGTCAGCAAAAATGATATGCTGGATGATGAACTGCGGACAGCGATAGCAAAAGAACTTCCAACAGATATTCCGCATGTATTCATTTCTTCTGTTTCCGGATCGGGACTGCTGGAACTGAAAGACATGCTTTGGAAAGAACTTCAGTAGAGGAGGAATGCAGTAGCGGAGGGCAAACCCAAACACCTAAACCACCGATATGCCAGCGCTGAAAAAAGGCCTGCAACAACTTGCCATCCTCCTGCAACTGCTCTGGGCCTTTCTGCCTGGAATCCTGTTCATCCTGTTTGCATATGTTTTTTTTACAGGATTTGTCCAGGGAAAAGACATCATCCTTACGGGCCTGAAGTCAAGGCAGACGGGGCTTTTCTTTGTTATTGGCCTGTTGTTTTGGGTATTGATTACTTGGTATACATCAAGGCTCATCGCCTACAACCACGACAGGCTGTTCCAGGTGGCCAGGAAGGGTCTTTACCATACCCCAAGAATCCTTGGTTATGCCTGCTTCACCGTAACTATCATCGCCTTGGCGGTACTCATACCGTCAGTAAGCAACATCCTGAAACAATGGATGATTGCCAGCATCGCTGCAATTGGCTATGCAACGCTTCACCCCTTGTTTGAAAAAATAAAAAACAAAAGCAACAGGAAAGCGCTTATCCTTTACCGGAACTGTCTTTTGCTGGTGTTCCCCATGATCATTAGCACAATGGTTTTGCTGAACTCAATCGAGGCATACATCTGCCTGTTGCCACTGCTGCAAGCAGGATATCTTTTTCTTGTCATTACCAGAAAGAAAATCAGTGAAAACACATTAAAGTACTATCCGGATCCTGTTCACCAATACCTGATCAGCATCCGGTTGGCGTATCATGATCTTGTTGTCTGGATTTTCACAGACAAGGAAGGCAAAAGAGATCCGTTGAAAAAAGAACTGATGATCCAGACAGAGAAAAATATTTTCATCTGGTTCAACATCTTTTCTTTCATCGCCATACTTATTTATTTTTATGCAGTCTTTTCCATTTCATTTTCCCGTTACATCACAGCACTGCCCATCATCCTGCTTTCTTTTGGTATCCTCTTGGGCACAGGAAACATCATCACCTTGTTTTCACTCAAACAAAAAATAAATTTCCATTTTCTGGTGCTGGTTGGCATTATCATTGCAGGGCTTTTAAATGAAACACATGATGTAAATCTGATGCCATTGAAAGAGACCAATCAATACCATGCAAGACCCAGCCTGAGAGCGCATTTTAATAGATGGATTGAGGAAAGAAAAAATCAACTGGAAGACAGTTCTCAAAACAATTTTCCAGTCTATTTTGTATTGGCGGATGGGGGTGCTTCAAGGTCTGCTTACTGGACGGCATCTGTATTGGGCAAGATTGAGGAGGAATCCTCCGGCAATTTTTCCAAACAATTGTTTTGCTTGTCTGGCACATCGGGCGGAAGCCTTGGTAATCTTTCATTTTATGCAAAATTGTTAGCCCCCTCTGAAACGAACACAATAAAAACAATACAAGACTATCTCTCCAACGATTTCCTGAGTTTCCCCCTGGTGAGATTATTAGGGCCAGACATCATCCTGCCATTGGTTCCTTTTCATCTCCTGAACGACAGGGCAGTGGCTTTGGAAAAATCATTTCAATCAACAAAGAAAGAAAATGAAATTACACGGTTGATGAACATGCCTTTCTCTGCACTTCAACTGAACAATGACAAGCATTTTGCGCTACCCTTGATCTTCATCAATTGCACCAGAATGCAGGATGGTGTACCTGCAGTGGTGAGCAACATCAACATGGAGAAAAATGTATTTGGAAAAAGGATCGATGTATTGAAAAGCCTGGATTCCAGCCAGGATCTGTCCGTCGCAACTGCAGTTGCCCTTGGGGCCAGGTTTCCTTATTTCAGCCCTGCTGGCAGAATCGGAGACCAGTATTTTGTGGATGGTGGTTATTTTGACAACTCTGGTGCAGGGGTTGTGCATGAGATGCTCCTCGATCTTCACAGCATGATCATGGACAGCATCAAAAACAAACCTCAACATCACTATAAAAAAATCAGGTTCAATGTGCTGCACATCACCAATGAAACTGAAACAGAAAAGAAGATTTCAACAACACATCCGCTCGTCAATGATCTTGCAGCGCCGGTAAAAACAATTGTAGGATCCTATGCAAGACAAACAGATATCAACAACCTGCGCCTGTATAAATATCTACTCGAGATCTACAATGGAGATACTACATATAGGTCCATCAACCTGTATAAAAAAGGTGAGGAGGAGGACTATCCGATGAACTGGTCCATT
>CANHSD010000256.1 GCA_947463105.1 Chitinophagaceae bacterium | reverse complement strand
TTTAATTTCCCGTTCTGACTCTCGCTGTTTGACAGACTCCCGTTTATCATGCAGTTTTTTACCCTTTGCCAGCCCAATTTGCATTTTGGCAAATCCCCGCTCATTGAAATAGATTTTAAGCGGGATGATTGTAAACCCCTTGTCTTTCATCTTCTGCGTAATGCGGGAGATTTCCTTTTTTTTCAGCAATAATTTTCTGTCGCGCACGGGTGGATGGTTGGCATAACTGCCGAATTCATAATGAGAAATGTGAAGGCCTTTCACATACATTTCTCCCCTGTCAATCAAGCAATAACTGTCATTGAAACTCGCCCTTCCATCCCGGAGTGCTTTGACTTCAGTACCTGTCAAAACCATTCCCGCATCGAATTTGTCTTCGATAAAATACTCGAATGTGGCAGATTTGTTTCTGAGTTCCATTGTTTATTGAACGCACGCAATACCGTTGAAAAAATGCAGTTAGCTGGCAAAAAGTCCTAGCAAAGTAGCAAGACGTTCCTTTAGGTCTTTTCGGGCAACAATCATGTCTAAGAATCCATGATCCATGACAAACTCGGAGGTCTGAAATCCTTCCGGCAGATCACGCTTGATGGTTTCTTTGATGACCCGTGGGCCTGCAAAACCAATCATGGCCTTGGGTTCACCGATATTGATGTCTCCTACCATGGCGAAGGAAGCGGTTGTACCACCATAGGTTGGGTCTGTACAGAGTGAGATATAAGGAATGCCTGCAACAGCAAGCCTGCTGATTTTACCAATCGTTTTGGGAAGCTGCATCAGGGAAAATGCACTTTCCATCATGCGGGCACCACCGCTTTTGCTGATGATCATGAAGGGAATACGGTGCTTCAGGCAATAATCTGCTGACCGTGCAATCTTCTCCCCCATTACACTTCCCAATGAACCACCGATGAAATTAAAATCCATGCAGCAAACCACAAGATCCAGTCCATTTACCTTACCATGGGCAGAAGTGATGGAATCATGGAGCCCGGTTTTTTCGTAGGCATCATCAAGACGCTTCTTATACGGCTTGAGGTCATTGAATCCCAGAAAATCGATTGAACGCACTTCTGCGAACATCTCCTGGTATTGTTGATCGTCGAAAAGTATATCAAAATACTCAGCACTACCAATACGGTGATGGTATTGGCATTGTGGACATACTGAGAAATTCTCCTTTAATTCTACCGTTGTACAGGTATACTTGCAATCGGGGCATTTTGTCCAAAGACCATCAGGTGCTTCTTTTTTTTCAGCCGTAGATGTGCTGATCCCTTTCTTTCGTCTCTTGAACCAACTATTGGAACCGGTTTCAGGCTCTGACATGGATCCAGAAAGCTGTGCGTTGAAATCTTCTTCTCTTTTAAGAGGCATTTGAAACAGTTATTGTTCGAAACACAAATATAGGCCATCCACGGCATTTGGGAAGACTATGGGTACTTAACCTGCAAAATCAAGCCTAAAATAGCGCGGTTTGCCTGTTTCCTTCGGTATCCAACCATTCTATTTCAGTAGTCTTCGAAAAATCGGTCAACTTGTTGCCTACGGCCTTCCATCCCATCACTTCTACAAAATCTGCAACCCGGACCCTGGACTCTTTCAGCTGGGCGCCCTTACCCGACCGAATGATGGCAACAGGACCAGCTTCCGTTGAAACAGCTTCTACCCGATTGCCTTCTGCCTCCCGGATAAAAAAGAACTTGTTGTTCATGGTTGTAGTTTCAATCTTGAAGCGTTTTACATTAAACTGCAATTTCTCGTTGTCCAGGTAAATGGCGGTGATGATCTTTCTGGGATCAAATTTTTGAATGGTAAGCAGTTGCTCAACATCTATTCGTTGTGTCAATTCAATGTTGGTGATTTCATAAAATCCCTGCTTGAAGATGACCAGCAATTGATCATCTGGCTGAAAACTTCCCAACAACCTGCCTTTGCCATCAACATTCAATCGACCAAAGACTTCGTCAAACCAAATGTCCCTGCCACCCAGTGTTGACTTGCCTGCTTCCTTGAGCTTAACACTCTTTAAAGGATATTTTGTAACCTGGTTGCCAACAGAGCTGCGGCCCTTGATGTCCAATGTTTCGAAATAAAAATCAAGCTGCTTGTTTCTTGCACTGCAGTTGGGACTCAGCACAATGGCAACCGACTCGGCTTCACCGTTGGCATTGGCTGTGAAATAGTTCATTTTTGATTTATCACTGCCTTTGGTCAGGTCGTATTCCTTGTCTCGCGTAACACCGGTAACATTGAAACGTTTTGCGTAAGAAATACCGGTAGTACCATCCGTATAAATCATGTTGTAGGTAGAACGCTCATCATTTTTCTGGAAAATCGCAGCATAGATGATGTCCTTCCCGATGTATGCCTTGTCATCCACTTTCACCACTTTCATGATGCCGCGTCTTGTAAAGACGATGATATCATCAAGGTCAGAACACTCAGCAATAAACTCATCTTTCTTCAGGCTGGTGCCGATGAAACCCTCCGCCCTGTTCATGTACAGACGAATGTTGGCTATGGCAACATTCCTGGCTTGTATGACATCAAAAGGTTTGATCTCGGTCTTGCGTTCCCTTCCCTTACCGTATTTTTCTTGCAAGCCCTGGTAGTACGTCACTGCATAATCGATCAGATTGGCCAGGTGATGGTTCACCTGTTTGATTTCTTCTTCGATTGCATTGATCTGCATGTTCAGCTCATCAATATCAAGCTTGTAGATCCTACGAACCGGCTTCTCCGTAAGTTTGACAATATCTTCTCGGGTGATCTCCCTTCTGAAAAGTTTTTTGAAGGGATCAAATCCTTTTTGGATGGCCAACAAAACCTTTTCCCAATCCTCATGCTTTTTTTCAAGTTCCTTGTAAATTTTTTCTTCAAAAAAGATCCTTTCGAGTGAAGTGAAATGCCATTTTTCCTGGAGTTCTGAAAGCCTGATCTGTAACTCCAACATCAATAGGTCCTTGGTATTGTCGGCTGAAATCCTCAACAACTCTGTAGCACTGAGAAACAAAGGTTTTTGATCAACAATCACACAGGCATTGGGCGCTATACTGACCTCACAATCGGTAAAGGCATACAAAGCATCAATGGTAATGTCGGATGAAATTCCTGCTGCAAGTTCCACGAGAATCTCAACCTCAGCAGCGGTATTGTCTGTTACTTTTTTGATTTTGATCTTGCCCTGATCGTTTGCCTTTACAATCGATTCCATCACCTGGGTGGTGGTTACACCGTATGGAACATCTTTGATGACAAGCGATTTCTTGTCTACTTCAAAAATATGTGCACGACAACGAATGCGCCCGCCGCGTTTTCCGTCATTATAATTGCTGGCATCAATCATGCCACCCGTCTGGAAATCAGGAAACAATTCAAATTTCTTTCCCTTTAAGTATTTGATGGATGCCTCGATCAGTTCTATAAAATTATGGGGAAGAATTTTGGTAGACAATCCCACTGCAATCCCTTCTGCTCCTTGTGCGAGCAGCATGGGAAATTTCATCGGAAGGTCGATGGGCTCCTTTTTCCTGCCATCGTAGCTTAATTGCCATTTGGTGGTCTTGGCATTGAAAGCCACATCCAGTGCAAATTTGCTCAGTCTGGCCTCGATATAACGCGCAGCGGCTGCATCATCTCCGGTTCTTACATCTCCCCAGTTTCCCTGGGTATCTACAAGCAGGTCTTTCTGGCCAAGATTGACCAGCGCATCCTGAATACTGGCATCACCATGGGGATGGTACTGCATGGTTTGTCCAATGATATTGGCAGCCTTGTTCAACCTGCCGTCA
>CANHSD010000255.1 GCA_947463105.1 Chitinophagaceae bacterium | reverse complement strand
CTTTTGATTTCATGTAATCTGAGATCCAAGTGGCATTTTTCTTGATGTTGGGCATGTCATCTGCAACATTGGGAATCCTCAGAAAATCAACATAGGTAGCCAACAAATTGTGTTCATTGGTTTTTCTGAAACTACGGACTTTTAGAACCGGTTCAGATTGTGCAAATACAAGAAAAGGAGACCACAAAAACAGGATGAATGTTCTCATGGAATAAAGTTAGCACATAGAAATGAGGAAACGAGGATCAATAGCCGCTGTAAAGAGATTGATTGGCATTTTCGTTTTGAATGATCTTTTCAAAACTGGAAAGAATGTCTACCCGACCGCGCTTGATGCATATGGTATGCTCATAATGGGCAGAGAACTTACCATCCTTTGTCCTTACGGTCCATCCATCCGCGTCATAAATAACATCCCTGGTGCCCATGTTGATCATGGGTTCAATGGCAATCACCATGTTTTCACGAAGTTTAGGTCCAGTACCCTTTTTCCCATAATTAGGCACTTGGGGATCTTCATGCAATTGCTTCCCCAACCCGTGTCCGACCAATTCTCTTACGACGCCATAATGGTGTTGGCGCTCAGTATAATCTTGTACAGCGAAGGATATATCCCCAACCCTGTTTCCGGCAATGGCCTTTTCAACACCCAGCAAAAGTGAAGTTCTGGTAACCTGCATGAGCAGTTGATGTTCTTCTGCAACAGGAGCAATGCCAAAAGTGTATGCACTGTCACCATGAAAGCCATTTTTATAAACACCTACATCAATGGATACAAGGTCCCCTTCTTTAATAGTATTGTTGTTAGGAAATCCGTGGACAACAGCATCATTTACAGATATGCAAGTAGCAAAGGGATAACCACGGTAATTTTTGAAAGAAGGGACAGCCTTGTTGTCGAGAATAAATTCTTCGGCTCGTTTATCCAGCATTTGTGTAGTCATGCCTGGCTTTAGCATGGTTGCTAATTCAGCCAACGTGCCGCTTACCAAAAGTGCACTCTCACGAATAAGTTCTACTTCCGGGTTTGTTTTGATTCTGATCATCTCAGATAGCGCTGGTGGTTGCAGGCTGTCTGCCCTGAATCCTACCACCTGACATCAAACCATCATATTGACGCATCAACAAATGGGTTTCAATCTGCTGCAATGTATCCAGGATTACACCTACCATGATAAGAAGTGATGTTCCTCCAAAGAAAGATGCAAACGATTGGGTTACGCCCAGTTGTTGGGCAATACCTGGAAGAATACCAATAAGAGCAAGGAAGATTGCACCTGGCAGAGTGATGCGATCCATTACCTGACCAATATAATCTGCAGTAGGTTGACCTGGCTTAACACCCGGGATGAATCCGTTGTTTTGCTTGAGGTTATCGGCCATTTGCTTTGGATTGAAAATAAGAGCAGTATAGAGGAAGGTGAATGCAATTACCATGACTACATAAATCAACATGTACCAAACGTTGCTTGGATCGTTGAATATCCTGGCAAGACCCTTTCCTGATTCAAGGTTGGTAAATGAAGCCAAGGTTGGGAGGAACATGATGGCCTGTGCGAAAATGATGGGCATTACACCAGAAGCATTAACCTTCAATGGAAGGAATTGTCTTGCACCAGAAAGTGATCTACTGCCAACCAATTGTTTTGCATAACTGATGGGAACCTTGCGGACACCTTGTACAAGTAAAATCAAACCTAATATGATGGCAATCAGGAAAGCAATTTCAATCAGGAAAAGCAATAAACCACCACCGCCGCTGGTTTGCTTGGCGCCCAGTTCTCCAATAAATGATTGAGGAAGGCGGGCTAAGATACCAACCATGATGATTATCGATGTTCCGTTTCCAAGACCCTTGTCCTGAATTTTTTCACCAAGCCACATCACAAACAAAGTTCCTGCGGTTAGGACAATAATGGTAGAAATCCAAAAGTAGGGCTGATAGGCTTCAATCAAAGCATCGCGGCTTACGTTCTTAAGGTAAGCAACGTAGGCTGCTGCCTGGAAAAGGGTTACCAATGCGGTAAGATAACGGGTCCATTGATTGATTTTCTTCCTTCCGCTGTCGCCTTCCTTTTGAACCTTCTGCATTTGAGGAACCAAAATGGTCATCAATTGCATGAAGATGGAGGCTGAGATATAGGGCATGATACCCAATGCAAAGATAGATGCACTGGAGAAGGATCCACCAGCGAATGTATCAAACAAACCAAGTAATCCCTTTTTGGCACTTTGCAGGTCCAATTTATTGGGGTCAATACCAGGTAAAGCAACATGAGAACCGAATCGATAGATAAGGATCAGCAAAATGGTCACTGTAATCTTGCTGCGCAGATCATCAATGCTCCAGATATTCTTGAATGTTTGAATGAATTTCTTCACTGGGATATATTTTGTCCGTTATGGATAAATGGCTGTGGCCATTAAATATCGGAAATTATTTGATGATTTCAACAGAACCGCCTGCTGCTTCAATAACAGACTTGGCTTTTTCACTTATGGCATTCACCTTGAAATCAATTTTTGTAGAAATGGCTCCGTTACCGAGAATCTTAACTTTATCGGTACGGTTAACCAATCCATTTACATAAAGATCTTCCATGCTGAAAGAAGCAAGTGAATATTTCTCAATCAACGTTTCAATTTGTCCGAGGTTGAATACTTTGTATTCTACCCTATCGTTGTTCTTGAAACCAATTTTTGGAATACGACGCTGAATTGGCATCTGACCACCTTCGTGGCCTCTTTTGGATTTGTAACCTGCACGGCTTTGTGCACCTTTGTTACCTTTGGTAGATGTTCCACCATGGCCTGATGCTTCACCACGACCAATTCTTTTTTCTTTTTTTGTAGCTCCTTTTGCGGGCCTTAAAGTATGTAATTTCATGATTTCTGTTTTACTCAACGCAGTCCGATGAGGACCACTCGTATTAAAAAATAAAATTTATCTATGGGAAGATAATCTTCTAGATTTCCTCAACCTTAACAAGATGGGTCACTTTCCTGACCATACCTAGAATCTGTGGAGTTGCTTCCAGCTCAACAGATGCATTAACCTTGCGAAGGCCAAGTGCTTCCATGGTACGCTTTTGACGTTCAGGACGGTCGATGACACTTTTTACTTTAGTTATTTTCAGCTTCTTCATATTGAAACCCCTGGGGGTATTGTTGCGTTATCAAATGTATTGAAGGAAAGATTATCCGTTAAAAACCCTTTTCAGCGCAATGGTTCTGGTTTTAGAAACATGAATAGGCTCACGTAACATTCCCAGGGCTTTGAAAGTAGCTTTTACCACATTGTGAGGATTGGCTGAACCAAGCGATTTTGCAAGAACGTCAGTGATACCGACACTCTCAAGCACAGCACGCATGCTTCCACCGGCGATTACACCAGTACCATGGGCGGCAGGCTTTATAAAAACCTTTGCCGCGCCTTCTTTTGCAAGTTGATCGTGGGGGATGGTTCCTTTCATTACAGGGACCTTAATCAGGTTTTTCTTTGCGTCTTCTATTCCTTTGGTGATTGCTTCCTGGACTTCCTTGGCTTTACCAAGACCGTGGCCAACAACACCCTGTTCGTTACCAACAACTACGAGTGCCGAGAAACTGAATGCTCTTCCACCCTTTGTTGTTTTTACAACGCGGTTGATGGCTACAACTTTCTCCTTCAACTCAAGGTCTCCGGCTTTGACTCTGCTGTAATTTACTTTTGACATCTATTGAAATATTGATTTGAACAAAATTATGATTAAAACTTCAGGCCACCTTCACGTGCACCTTCTGCTACTGCTTTAACCCTACCG
>CANHSD010000254.1 GCA_947463105.1 Chitinophagaceae bacterium | reverse complement strand
TGGGAAAACAAACCATTCGCTAAAAATTAACGAATATGGATCATTAAGGCATCGAAATATGGCTAGCTTAAGGCCTTTAAGGCTGCGATGGTAGCCATGGGGTCGTTTGCGGCGAATACGGTGTTCCCTGCAACCAATACATCGGCTCCAGCCCTGACCAGATCTGCTGCATTCTCCAGTGTTACGCCACCATCAATCTCAATGAGGGTATTGGCCCCTTTTTTGATGATGGACTCTTTCAGGCTTTCAACTTTTTTGAGCATGGAATGAATGAATTTTTGCCCTCCAAATCCAGGGTTGACGGTCATGATGCATACAAGGTCAGCATCAGCCAAAACCTCATCAATGGATGATATGGGGGTATGGGGGTTCAGGGCTATGCCCGCTTTCATTCCCAGGTCTTTGATTTGTTGCAGGTTGCGGTGCAGGTGTCTGCATGCCTCTGCATGAACCGTCAGTACATCGGCACCTGCCGCTTTGAAAGCCTCTGCATATTTTTCAGGTTCTTCAATCATGAGATGAACATCGCAAACTTTGGTGGTGGCCTTTCTGATGGCAGAAATCACTGGAATACCAAAGCTGATATTGGGTACAAACCGCCCATCCATCACATCAAGGTGAAGCCACTCTGCTGCAGATTGGTTTACCATTTCGCATGCCTTGTCCAAATGAAGAAAATCAGCTGCAAGGAATGAAGGGGCTACAATGGGCATGGTATTATTTTTTTAAGTTGTTGAGTGATGAGATGGCACCTTGATGGTCTGGGGCAAGCCTAAGGGTCTCCTGGTAATAAGCAGCTGCTTTTTCAAATTCTTTTTTTTCTTCAAGACAAAGCCCCAGCCAGTAGTATACATCAGGATTTTTGCTGTCAAGGTCCATGGCTTTGGACAAAGCATCAATGGCCTTTATGATTTCTCCCGAATGATAAAGTGAAATTGCCTTTTCTATGTAGGCATCGGTGAATGTAAAGTTGGTGATGATGGAGGAGTCAAATGACTTGATAGCCTCCTTGTCATTGCCAGTATTGGCATAAAATAGCCCCTTGATGTAATGGCCTTTTGCCGCATCCAGCGCTTTTTCACTGTGGGTCATCCTAGTGGCAATCAAGAGCGCCTGTTCGCTTTTGATGGCAGCCAAAAGGAATCCGAGTTGGTTCTCCACTTCTGGTTGTTTCAAATTTATACCAAGGGATTGGCTCAGCAGTTGGATGGATTTGCCTGTATCGCCCAATTGCAGAGCATTAAGGGCTGTTTGGTTGATGAGCTCCACTGAATCTGGATACTTCTCCAACAGCAGTAAACTGGAATCGGCAGCCTTATTTTTTGATGGGGATTCATTGCCTTTTTTCCCGTCGCAAGACGCGTAAAAAAAGGAGAGAAGACCAATCCCCAAAAGATGAAACAGAAAGCGCATCCCCAAAATTATGAAATCATGCTGTTTTATTACAGTTTAATGATAAAACAACAAAGCGGAGGTGTTAAATTCGCCAACTATACAAACCACTACATCCATGGCCATCATCAAAACAAGCTATTTTCAGTGTCTCATTGTTCTTCTGTTCACCGGAGTCAGCAGTTTGTTTGCCCAAGACAGCCTGCAATATGCTGATGAGTCCCATTTCAAGAACATCCAACAGCTTACATTTGGCGGAGACAATGCCGAGGCATATTTCAGTTTTGATGGCAAATGGCTGGTTTTTCAGAAAACAAACCTCAAAGAAAATATTCCCTGTGACCAGATTTACATAGGTAAGGTTCCAACAAAGATGGGTGAAAAGTTTGAACCCAAGCTGGTAAGCAATGGGAAGGGTAGGACTACGTGCGGCGCATTTTTGAAGGACAACAAACATGTCGTTTTCGCGTCAACACACCTGTCAGATACCAATTGCCCACCCGTTCCTGACCGCAGCAAATATGGCAACAAGTACATATGGCCGCTCTATGCAGGATATGATATTTTTGTTGCTGACCTCAATGGAAAGATCACAAAGCAGTTGACAAATCAACCTGGTTATGATGCTGAAGCAACCATTTCTCCAGATGGAAAAACAATGCTTTTCACCTCTACCAGGGATGGGGATATTGATCTTTACACCATGGATTTGAAATCTGGGTTGGTCAAAAGAATTACCAATCAACTGGGATATGATGGCGGTGCCTGGTACAGCCCTGATGGTACTAAAATCATCTGGCGTGCTTCAAGGCCTACCAGTGCAGAAGAAGTGAAAGAGTACAGGGAATTGCTCAGTGAGAACCTAGTAGCCCCCACCAGGATGGAGGTATGGATTGCCAATGCAGATGGATCCAACCCCAAGCAGGTAAGCCACCTGGGCCAGGCCAATTGGGCGCCAGCCTACATGCCAGACAGCAAAACCATCATTTTTGCCTCCAACCATGAATACAAAAGAGGATTTCCTTTCAACCTCTACACCATGAACGAAGATGGTTCAGGATTGAAAAAGATCAGCCGAGACAAGGGCTTTGATGCTTTCCCCATGTTCAGTACCGATGGCAAGAAAGTTGTTTTCTGCTCAAACAGGAACAATGGAGGAACCAGGGATACCAATATTTTTGTAGCAGATTGGGTAGACTAACCTACTGCACCGTATTGACACCATTGAGCCGTCGAATAAAGTAAATGCGCTTGTTCTCGTAATAATCAGGACTGGAAGACATGGGTGCCCATTTGACCGGTCTGAAGTCGAAATCGTTCAGCACTTTGAAGGGTTTTGTCTCCAAACCTTCCGTTTTTATTTGGCCGTATGCAGACAAAATATTGGCAAAGTAATACGTCAATTCAAATCCCTTAATTAATGATATTGAGGGTTTTACGCCCGTGATTGACTTTATTTTATCATCAACCTGCGCTGCCCATTGATGGCCGGAAGGAATATTGAATGAAGTAGTAAAATAAATGGGGATTCCAGCATAGTTTTTCCCCTGAATTTCTTTCATGCCATCCCAACCAGGCATACCAATCACATGAATGATGCCTTTTTTAGGGTATGCAGATATGGCCCTGGCAAACTCGATTGCAAATTTATCATCCAGGCTTCCTGCAATCAGTACGTTTGTTTTTGTGGTATCCAGGAATGGAACCAGGTCTTCCATCCTGAATGCTGGATTCAGCACTGCTGTTTTGAATTTGTTTTTATATGCCGAAGCTGCGTTGAGTTCTCTGAACTGACTTTCAATTTTATCATCTGCAGCATCGCTTCTTTTGAACCAGATGATATTGGCATCTGGCCATTTTTTGAACAGCTGGTTATGGATGATCTGGATATGTGAGTTGATTTTTGGATTGGCAATGAATACCATTGGGCTTTCCCTGATGCCGCCATCATTGGGATAAGTGGCACTGACCATGGGTATGTTTTTATCCTTGGCGATCTGGGCCAGTTCCAGGTAATCGCTACCGCTTACTTGAGCAATGATGATATCCAGCGAATCGATTTTTTTGTTGTTGAGTAGATAAGCAATGGATCCGGTCTTGCTTTGGATGTCAAACACTTCCATGCTCACCTTCGGACGCCATTGGTTGATGGAGTCAATCGCCATCACTGCACCTTCATAGAATTCCAAGCCACTGATGGCATTGCGTGGAAAACTGTTTTGGAGTTTGTATTGTCCTGATGCATCAAAAGCACTGTCTAGGTATAGCGACGTAAAAAGACCAACCCTTGTGTTTTTCTTTCCCTGGCCATTGGCTAAGGCCATGCCCGATAGGGCAAACAACAGCAGGAAGATCTTTTTCATAGGACTAAATTACAGCATTATTCCCATTCGATGGTTGCTGGCGGCTTGCTGGAGATATCGTA
>CANHSD010000253.1 GCA_947463105.1 Chitinophagaceae bacterium | reverse complement strand
TCCATTTTCAAGGAAAAACTGCCTTTTTTCCGGGAACAGGATTTCAAACCGATCAAGATTGGTAACCTGGTTGTCAACTTCAACCTGTGAGAAATCAGGGTTGAAGGTGAGGTCGAGATTCAACGAAGAGCCAAGCCCAATTTTTGCATCACCACCATAATTCAATCTGGAACGGGTATTGAATTTGTTGCTCCCTGTTTTGAGAGGTTCCCTGAATACACCAGGCGACAAATAGGGAATCAAAGAAATATTCTGTCCTTTTTTGGTAATGGGTGTTTCAAATTCCAAAGGCTTTGAAAAAGCCAGTGATATCATGGAAAATTGGTTGGGAATCCTTGCCCAGCCTGCACGTTCTGCATTGTGGCTGTCAATGCGGTAAAAATTCACCAGCCATTTTTTGGCACCATTCCTGAACCGGAGTGTGTTCAAAGGAATGGCCATCTCCATGGTCCAGTGATCATCGAATATTTTTGCTTCACTGAACCATTTGTTGTCCCAGGATAAACTGAGGTCCTCACTGACAACACCGCCATTGACCACCAAGCCTTCTCTTTGTACACCATAAGGATTGATGCCAAAGGAAAATGAATTCATCCTGTCCATGAATGGATCGATGCTGATAACAACGGCATCATTGGCTTCCCCCCTGAAATCACGTTTGAGCGATGGCGTTACATAAGACTGTTTGCTTACTGAATTGTAAAGTTTGGCAGCTACATACAAAAACTTTTCGTCGTAGGAAACCATCACCTGCGTCTTGGCCGATGCCATCATGCTGTCGACCGGGAAATTCTGGATAAAGTTGGTTGCCTTTTGCGCTTTTTCCCAGGTGTCCTCTGTAAGCAGACCATCAATTTTAATTGATTCAACCGACTTTCTGGCAAAATAACCTGTGTCAAGCAATGGTTGCATGGAGCTCAAGGATTGCCCTTGCAGGAAGCTTGCTGTTGAAACAAAAAAGAAAACTGTCAGCAGTAGTGGTCTCATCAAGGGTTCAAAGGTAAGGATAGCATTTGTTCGATTTAATTTGTCCCCTATATATGTGGGAAAACGTTTTCGGTGATGTTTTTCGATATCATTAAAATTGCGTTTATTTTCAATGAAACAAGCCATCAACATCATGCGTTCAGTTGCAAAGTATCTCATGCTATCGCTCAACATCACTCTTATTTCCCTCCAGCTTTCAGGGCAAGCTGTTACTCCTTCATTGACCATTGAATCAGCTGCTGCAAAGGTGTTGATTCCTTATATCCAAAAAGAAGCAAAATGGGCAATCGAACAACAGCCTGTCACCATCACGGCTGCTTCGTCAAGCAGAAGCAGTGGTGGCAAACACGATTTTTTTTCCGAGGGGGATTATTGGTGGCCCAACCCTAAAAGTGCAGACAGTCCTTATCTACAGCGGGATGGCATGACCAATCCAGACAACTTCATCGACCACCGCAAGGCCATGATCCGGTTCAGCCGTATCATGGGTTCACTTGCATCCGCCTATCTTACAAGCAAGAAAGAACTATATGCCGAACAGGCGTTCAGGCATGCAAGGGCCTGGTTCATTGACACGGCAACATTGATGAATCCTCATCTGCTTTATGCACAGGCCATCAAGGGAAGGTTTACTGGCAGGGGCATCGGTATCATTGACATGATCCAGATGATGGAAGTGTCACAAGCCCTCATCGTTCTTGAAAAAAGTAAGTCAGCCAAGCCTGCAGAATATGTTCAGTTTCGTGCATGGTTTGACAAATACCTCAACTGGGTCACGCACCACAAATACGGCATCGATGAGATGAATGCGTTGAACAACCATGGCACCTGCTGGACCATGCAAGTGGCTGCTTTTGCGAGGTTCACCCAAAATGATTCCTTGTTGGACCTTTGCAGACAACGCTATACAACATTGCACTTGCCTGGCCAGATGGCTCCGGATGGCAGCTTTCCTAAGGAGTTGGCCAGAACAAAACCCTATGGATATTCTCTGTTCAATCTTGATGCGATGGTCATGCTTTGTCAATTGTTATCTGACAAGCAAAACAACTTGTGGGCATTTTCGTTGCAAGACAAACGAACAATCCAAAAGGGCATTGCATTCATGTATCCATTTGTGGCAGACAAGAAAAAATGGACCTTCAAGCAGGATGTGATGTACTGGGACAATTGGCCAGTGGCGCACCCTTTTATGATTTTTGGTGCCATTGCATTCAATGATCAAGCCTTGTTCAGTGCCTGGAAATCCCTTGACCATGCCCCCACTGAAGATGAAGTGATCAGGAACCTACCGATCAGGAATCCTTTGATTTGGATCAAGGAGTAGACGTTCCAAGCTATTTTACGCACTGTGACTTAAGTCATGTTTGGTCTTGATTTTGCATGATAATTTTGAACCAAAGCATACCCGAATGACAAAAGCAAAATCTCTCCTTCATTCCAATTTCCTCTATCTCCTTGGCATCATCATTGGCGCCATTTCAGGATTTCTTTATTGGAAATATGTCGGGTGCCTGACCGGCACCTGTAAAATCACGTCCAGCCCCATCAACAGCACAGCCTATTTTGCCATGATGGGTGCACTCATTTTCGGTTCGTTCAAAAAACAAAAAAAACATGTCAAGTAATTCAACTTTTGGCGAAATCATTGGCGGTACAAAACCTGTTTTGGTTGATTTTTTTGCAGAATGGTGTGGCCCCTGTAAAATGATGGCCCCCATCCTCAAAGAGCTCAAAGACACCGTTGGCACTCATGCAACCATCCTGAAAATCGATGTTGACAAAAACCCTTCCATTGCACAACATTACCAGGTGCAGGGAGTGCCCACCCTGATCATCTTTCAGAATGGCTTTGTGAAATGGAGACAGTCAGGAGTAGTTCCGGCCAGGCATTTGAAGGCGGAGCTCGAAAAATTAATGCCCTCTTGATGGATGTAAATGGTGAGGATTTTCAAAATCCCTCTATATTCGCAGAAATCCCCTTCCATGCGCACACAACTTGCTCTACTGTCTTTTTTCTTCGTTTCCTCATTGTTGTTTTGTTTTTCTGCCAATGCCCAGGTTGCTCTCACCGCAACACCGTATACACAGAACTTCAACACATTGGTAAAAACTGGAACGGCATCAACCCTTCCTGCCGGATGGCTCTTGCTGGAGACTGGAACAAATGCCAATGCAACCTATACTGCCGGAACGGGTTCTTCCAATTCCGGGGATACCTATAGTTTTGGAATAGATGCAGCAGACGACAGGGCTTTAGGAACCGTGCAATCTGGTAGCCTTGTTTCATCTTTTGGCGTCGCTTTCACCAATACCACCGGAGGTGCCATCACTTCACTCAAGATTGCTTATCTAGGCGAACACTGGAGGCTGGGTGCAACTGCGAGGCCAGACCGGCTGGATTTCCAATACAGTACAGATGCCACAAGCTTGGCAACCGGTACATGGGTCAATGCAGACCAGCTGGACTTCACAGGGCCCATCACAACAGGAACTGTTGGGGCTCTTGATGGAACTGTTGGGGCCAATGCAACAGCTATCAATTTTACCATCACAAGCCTCAACATAGGAAATGGGGCAACTTTTTATCTCCGTTGGTCTGATTTCAATGCAACGGGTGCTGATGACGGGCTTGGCATTGATGATTTTTCGATAGAAGCGATCAGTTCCGGCGCAGACAATACAGCACCAACGCTCTCTTCCCTGAGCCCTGCGAACAATACAACTGGGATCAATACAAGTACAAGCCTGGTGCTCAATTTCTCTGAAACTATTGCCAAAGGAACCGGATTGGTGTCTCTTAAAAAATTTACAGACAACAGCACCGTGTCCAGCTT